>NZ_JAQMTM010000009.1:0-4003 GCF_028331085.1 Anabaena sp. CS-542/02 | reverse complement strand
CGACAGGTAACAACAAGCGTGAGCTTATCTCCCCGCATAAGTCTGTCCAGTAAGGCTTGCAGTCCTTTTCTTTTAAAGTTGATTCCACTGCCGATATCTTTGATGATTTCGGCATCTGGGTAGAGTGATTGCATATAGGCAAGTCTACCAAGGTCGTCTCGTTGCTTGGTTGAACTAACTCGGCAGTAGCAGACAAAGGAAGTTCTAGTTGCACCACGGAGGTAGAATTCAATGTGAAAAAGTCTTTGTCCTGCTTCGTTTTTAATGCTTTCAATCTTGCCATTGTCTGCGTACTTCCTTAAAGTGTTTGGGTGTAATCCCAGTTGTTTAACTGCTTCTTGTAGTGGTACATAAGCCAGACCACTATATTAGTATTTATGAGCATATGTAATCTATTATTAGTAAATAACTAGCTATTGGCTAACCTTCTAAGGAAATATACAGATTGGCAGATGACGTTAAAAGATTAGGCGATCAGTACTTATCCTGCCCAGTATAAGTTTTACTTAGGAATTTGGAAGTTAGGTAAAATGGCCTAACTTCACAATCTAGCCCATACCGCAGTTAGTCTGATACCTGAGCGCCAAGGCTCATAGGTTTTTTTGCCGAGTTTCGCGCCACACTTCCACCATTCGACCCCAATTGGTACTAAATTCGCCTAGACCCCATAGGCTCCCAGGTCTTTCTTCATCCCAAGAGGAGGAAAGAACACCATAAGTAATCCCCAAAACTCCAATGCCAAATAATCCCATATTCACCAATAACACGGCAATGGGAGGCAGTTGGATCTCTGTATACGTAGCCAGTAAATAACTGACTACTAGGGTTGTAATACCCAAAGCTGTTGGTATACCACAGAATCCCGCCACACGCCGGATCATCCTTTGGCTAACAACCTCGGGAATGGCCATTTCTTCTTTAGTGAAAGGTGGCTGCTTGTTAGGGGGTTTTTCTGTAGTCTTTACCTGTGCTTGTGGTTTACTGGTGCCTTTGGTGGGTTTTTGGCGCTTCTTGGTTTTTGGTTCAAAAGGTAAGGGGCTACCCTCGGATTCTTCAGCAGACATAAGCGATAATTCCTACCCACGAATACCGAGACGAGCAATTAAATCTTGATATTTTTCCCGACTGCCTTTTTGAATATAGGAGAGAAGACGCTTGCGCTGACCAATCATCTTCAATAATCCCCGACGGGAGGAATGGTCTTTTTTATTTGCCTGGAGATGTAAGCTGAGGCGACTAATGCGGTCGGTCAGCATGGCAACTTGAACTTCGGCAGAACCAGTATCGGTTTCGTGAACTTGATAGTTCGACATGATTTCTTGTTTGCGCTGTTGCGTCAGAGCCATGATAGATTCAGTTTCTAGTTATGTTAAATGTATGCAGCAATCTCCCATGATATCACAGCCGCCAAATTGTTGGTATGAATCAGCAATCAGTATTTTGGCTGTATGGGCTGGTATATCGATATTTCAACTGCTTGTGTCAACTTCTACCCTAGCAACTAATGCAGTTTTTGGTAAGCAGCCAAAATAATCTTTTCAGTTTCATCCCAGTTGATACATTTATCGGTTACAGAAACACCATACTTTAACTCTTCTCGCTTACCGGCTATGGGTTGATTACCTTCATATAAGTTTGATTCCAGCATTACACCTACTATTGATGTATTACCATCAACTATTTGTTGAATCACATCTTCTAATACATTCGGTTGTAATTTGTAATCTTTATTAGTATTTCCGTGGCTACAGTCGATGACAATTCTTGGTGATAAATCAGCCTCTTTTAATTTTTCTTCTACCAGTTTGACATTTGCTGCTTCAAAGTTAGGCTGACTACCACCACGTAAAATAACGTGACCATAGGGATTTCCTCTAGTTTCAAATACACTAACCTGTCCTTTATGATTAATGCCTAAGAAACTATGAGGACTTTTAGCAGACTGTAAAGCATTTAAAGCGACTTGAATATTACCATCAGTACCATTTTTAAACCCTACAGGCATGGAAAGTCCACTAGCCATTTCACGATGGGTCTGTGATTCAGTAGTTCGTGCGCCAATGGCAGACCATGTAATCAACTCACTAATATATTGAGGTATGATGGGATCTAGTGCCTCTGTACCAGCCGCTAAACCCAACTCTACTATTTTTAGCAGTAGGCTACGTGCAGTTAATAAACCTTTTTCTACATGGAAAGAATCATCCATATCTGGATCATTAATCAATCCTTTCCATCCCACGGTAGTGCGGGGTTTTTCAAAGTACACCCTCATAATGAGTAGCAGTTTATCCTTCACTCTGTCAGATAAAACTTTCAATTTCTGGGCGTATTCCAGTGCTGCTTCTGGATCATGAATTGAGCATGGCCCAACTACAATGAATTTTCTGCTGTCCTGAAAATCTAGGATACTTTTGATTTCCTGTCTATATTGCCAAACATTCTCTTCAGCCAATTTAGTTAAAGGTAATTTTGTTTTGACTTCATTCGGCGTTAATAATACGTGAGAGTTCTTGATGTTAGTATTAAATAATTTATTGTGCATAGAGCCAAACTGGTGATTTTTGCTATTCTCCTGAGAGGATGTTGATCAATTATTTTCAGCCGTCTAGCCATTGCCATACTAAGTATCATGATATTGACTCACCTTACTTAAAATACTGCACTGGCCGTCGATTACACGGTAATAGGCATAGGGAATTGAAAACGCTGAGTTTTTCTTGAGTTCACCATGGGTGTAGTAGCGAATTATATGCGCACAAAATTTTTCAAACATCCTCTGAGGGAAAGTTAATATACCATTTTAAATCAAATTCACAACACTGAGTTACAGATTTTTCAAATAACCAAGAGTTTTGTCTGTTAATTTGTCAATTAAACCGGAAAAATCCTATTTGATTCCTGAAAATGGGCATAAATGCAAAAACCTGTTTTCTGGAAACTGGGGTAATTCTCTCTGATACCACAGTGGTTTAGACATAAGCTTACTCGGTTAAAATTATATAAAGCCTTTTTCAGGCTAATGAAGTACACATCAATTGCCTATTCCCTGTTCCCTGAAACTAAACAACTTTGTACCTCACGAGCATGGGAAATGCTATATGCAATTAATTATACATATATCTGAGAAATCGAAATCAATGGACTAGTTCTCAATTGTTGTGTTTTCATCACTTTCAGCCATGAGCTTGATTGCGCCATGCATTTTCGTTATAAACACCATTTTGTAGTTGAACAGTTATGGGAATTTATGTATCATCACCCTGGTTCATAGAGATTTCTTGCTAATTCCAAAAAAAAGGAGCCTGATTAACAGGCTCTCTGATTATAAGGTGCAAACAAAATCTATTCAATGGCGATCGCCATGAAAATATTTATTAATTTCATTAACAAATCTTGATATGAATACTTTCTCAATGATGAATAAACTCTTCACTCAACCTTGATAGGTATTCACAACATTACTTTACATATATGAATTAAGATTAACCTGTTCAATTTCCTCTGATTAGATACACTTATACAATAGTACAGTTTTTACTATATCTCACTGCAATTTAACAATTAAATCATTTTTTTATTTTCATTTTTTGAGAGAATTAAAATAAAATGATTAATTTAAATTTTCTGAAACTTCCCACGCCCAGGGATATGGTATTACAGGATACTTGACATTCCTTGCTTTTACTTGTCTGGCGACAAACAGAAGTAGAGAGTTAACTGTTGAATTAAAGTCATAGCTTGGGTGGCGTAGCTATACCTGACCTACAACTAAGATGGTTATCAAACCAGAGTTATACATGGGGACTGTGAGAGGATGTTTGTCAAGTCATGATTAGTGTATCGAATATTATTTAACCCCTCCCTCTCCTTGCAAGGGTAGGTTTTTAATATGATCTGTGAAGGCAAGACTAGGAAGACAAGGAAGGAAAGTGGACAAGGAAGATTTTATACGGACAATGGTCTTTTAAGGGGCTATTTTTCTTACTAAAAATACAGACTT
>NZ_JAQMTM010000127.1:0-13980 GCF_028331085.1 Anabaena sp. CS-542/02 | reverse complement strand
CGGTAGTCTTTCTTGTAAATCTTAACTTGAGAAATATCGCGTCTGGCTAGGGCGTGCAAGTCTACACCAGGGATAACCGCTCCCATGCTCCCGTTGAAGTAGAAAGTAAAGTCTAGCTTTGTCTAGGTTTTATATAGCAGTTTCATCCTGGTTGATTCTCAAAAGTAAAAATCAGTTAATTCAAATTACTCAGTCACGATCACTATCGTGGCTGTTTTTAGTCAATACAGCCCCCTCTATATTTTCTACAGGTGCTTGGTAAGTACAAACACAATTGATTTGAGAATTGGGATGGCGACTAAAATCGCCAACGGCTAACCGCCATATCTAGAGCTTGGACTTGCTCACAGTTGAATTATTCGTCAATTGCAATTCTCGGCGATCGCCCGGGGTGAGTTCCATCACCTGGGTAGACAAATTATACTGCTGCAGTAGGGAATTAAATTCTGCCACACTTCCTTGAGCTTTCAAGAATTTCGTCAGCACACCTTCAAAAACCACATCTCCACCCGCAGCCGTGGGAAGCATAATTTGAGGTTGTAACCATTGTGCAACTTCCAATGCACTCTTTCTACCTTTAATAATTGGCACACCCAAAGGCAATGTTATATCTACTATCGGCGTAATCACCACGTCAACCGGTGCAAATTGTTTAATTTCCGGCGAATGAGACCCATGAGGCTCATAATAAATTGTTAACCCACTGGTTAATTCTTTAATCAGATAACCATTTTCTACCAAATTATAACCTACCACAGAGCCGGGAACAGCTGTGATTTCCACTTGTTCATTCAAGTTGAAACTTTCCCCGTGCTTCAGGGATGTTACGTAATTGTAGCCCAACTCACGTGATAGTTTGGCCGCATTGGCAGAACCCACAACCTTAATTTCATGATCTAGTTGTTTAAGAGTGGGTGGATGAGCGTGGTCTTCTAAACCTTGAGACAGCAAAATCAAATCAATATTTTGTGGTATGGGGCGTTCTTGTGTCCGAGAACCTTTGAAAAACCAATCTAAATTGCCAAAAGTTAAAGAACCAACCAGCCAAGGATCCAGTAGTATCCGTTGGTTACCAATTTCCAGCAACCAACTATTGCTGTCTAACCAAGTTAGGTACATAATCAAATTAAAAATAATACTTACCCTATTATGGATGAGTTCACCGCAATTGGGCTATCATTTCCTGCGGATTTCAGTAAGCGCGAGTTGTTTGAATCTTACCAGCTGAGTTGATTTCAAAAATCGTAATTCCTGCAAAGATAACTGGCTTACCTGTCTTACTCACACCTTCCATTGTCCATTTTAGCGCCGCTTCATTACCAGCCACAAATATATGCTCTGTTTTTGGCTCCAATTTCTCAAAAAATGCTTGTAACTGCCCAATAAACTCGCGATATCCCTCATGTACTTTTGCTGGTGCTGCACCAACTGGGTCATAACTGATCGCATCTTCTGCAAAGTTATTCACCCACCCTTCTGGATTCATTGCGGCAATATTTGCAAAGTAGGCAGATACAATTTTTTCAATGGTTTGGGGTGACATGATGGGAGTTGATAACTGATAGATTAAAAATATCTTTTGATTTTACAGTAAATTCACGGAAAAATACTCAAAGCTGGATGGTTTACCTGAGAGTTGCAATACAATATGACAGGTAGTTTCCCATAAAAACGGTGAAAAAATCGGTTATTGCCAAAATACTCATTCCATCCTTAACTTGCTTAACTGTATTTGTCCCCAGTCCAGCACCTGCCCAATTGTTACCACAACCCTGGGTTTCTGTGGGTGAAAAGGATGGAGAAGTCACCTATGCTGCTGGTGTGAGAGTTTTAGATTTTGGTTTTGAAGTCGGTAGAGGTCCCGAAGGTGCTACTGGAGGGGATGTTTTAAAATTCTTCAGTTTACCAGTGATTTCACCTTATCTCGGACTTGGCTGGTATTCAGAAGACCAAGGTGTTGCTGTTTCTGGCGGTGTCCAAATAGGTGCTACGGATAATATTTTTATCGGTGCAGGTTACAATTCTGTGCGAGGATTTAATGGCCAATTAGGCATTAAGTTTTAACTTATCCTCACATCCCAAAACTTAAAATTTTAAGTTTTGGGTTCATTCTTTCCGCTCTTGATAATCATCAGAAGACATCGGATCTAATTCCCAGCGAGAATGATCACGCCGCTCTAAAATATCCTCAGTATGGAGAAAATCACCGTCATTCATCGGTAATCCTACTGCCTTTCCTAAATCATCAGTTACACTTTGATCAGGAGTAGGGGCAGTACCACCTACAGCTTCATCTCCGACCGTATCTTCCTGTTGCCAATAAGCATCAACATCACCGCCAGTAATTTCCGGACTTGTGTGTGTATACTGACGTTTTCTTTGTCTGAGCGATCGCCCGCCAATATTATACCCCGGCAAATCCTTAACACCAGTACCGTAAGATTCGGTAATTTCTGCGCTTAAATCCTCAGAATTGACTTCTTGATTCTGATTATTTTCTTCCATAAATAATATTAATTCTATTTACCGATTCATCATAACCTTACCAAACGTAAAGACAGTATCACCAAGGGTATATTACTTTAGTGATAAAAAAATCTATCCCCTGAGTACGAAGAAAAAATAGTAATTAGAAGATACTTTAATAAATAAGTCTAAATTGAAATTCCTCAACTGTGTAGGAATGAAATCCATATATTAGGAATTAAAAAGGAATTAAATCAATAGTCTCCTCTGAATCACAAATTACAATAAAAAGAGGTATAGAATGCAATATAACGAGTTTATTACACACGTACAAAGCCTAGCTCAATCAAATTCTCGTGAAGAGGCGGAACGCGCCACCCGTGCTACCTTAGAAACCATCACAGAGCGTATCCCCGGCGATGAATTCAAAGAAGTAGCAGCAGAATTACCACAAGAATTAGCTCAATCTTTGCAAAGGCGAGAAGGAGAAATTAGTGAACCTTTCAACCTGCAAGAATTCATTAGTCGTGTGAGTCAAAGAGAAAATATAGAACCGACAACCAGCGCCATTCATGTTAGGGCTGTATTTGCAGTCTTACAAAACGCCATTAATCCTGAGAAATTCAGCAAATTTCATAATTATTTTGATCATGACTATGAGGAACTATTCACCACATCACCAACTTAAATTCCTGCAGTCAAGCATCCTATTGAGTAAAATTATTAACCTAGGCAAAAATCATGACCAATCATAACAATCATTCCCGGAAGAAAAAAGTCGCCATCCTCATAGAACATGGATTTGAGGATATAGAATTTACTATCCCGTCTAATGGACTAAAGCAAGCCGGGATGGAGATAGTTGTCCTCGGTTCACGCATGAATGAAAAATATAAAGGTAAACGAGGTAAAGTTTCAGTTCAGCCCGACGCTACCACCACAGAAGCCATAGCAGCGGAATTTGACGCAGTAGTAATTCCCGGTGGTATGGCCCCGGATAAAATGCGGCGGAACCCGAACACAGTCAGCTTTGTGCAAAAAGCCATGGAACAAGGGAAATGGGTAGCAGCTGTATGTCACGGGCCGCAACTTTTAATTGAAGGTGATTTGCTCACAGGTAGAAAAGCCACGGGCTTTACTGCTATCCGCAAAGATATGATTAATGCAGGTGCAAATTACCTAGATGAACCCTTGGTGGTAGACAGGAATTTAATTACCTCACGGGAACCAGGAGACTTAGGGATTTTCACCACAGCATTGCTCAGTCGTCTGGGGTACGGTGGTAAAGATGCTGCACTTCCAGATGAGAAAGATACCAGCGCCCAGTGGTGGAAACTCGCTGATGCTTGGGGTGGTTCTACCAAAGGTGAAATTACCAGGGGGTTGAATATAGCACTGAGTGGGGAGCGTTATTCAATGGAAGCCTTAGAACAGTACACCCAAAAAGAATCAGATCACGAAGTGCGATCGCTGTTTCAAGAGATGATTAGTAATAGACAGGTCCACATTCAGAAATTGGAAACCTATCTCAACACACTCCATGAAAAACCTTCCATAGTGGCAAATATCGCCAATCAATACGCCAAAGTTAAAAGTACCTTTACTGGTAGCGATGACATCTATCAGTTACGTTGCGCCCTAGGAGATGTACAAACAGGTCTTGGCGATATTAGCAATTTGTCTGCAATGTATACCGACCCCGTAGCAACCGCGATATTTAAGGAAATTTACCAGGACTTACTTAAATATGAGCAGCGATTAGCACAACTATATCGCAGACGCATAGGCACTGAAATTCAGCCTCCCAAGCCCACCACAGGGGTAGCTCTGTAGATATCTAGCAACTGCGAGGAAATAGGGTTGCGGCTGGGAGAATCAATTCACAATCTTGATCCCTTAGCCAGTCCCCGCTGCTCTAATTTTTGCCTCATCATCCACAACCGCAGCTTCTTTGCTTGTCTCCCTCTCCCCTGGGGAGAAGCTACGCTTTGTTAATAAACAAAATAGTCATTTCATCACAGAGTATTTTTATGAAATGCTTCTTTTCCGGGTTGCAAAATATCCTTCTGCGTCAGATTATCATCCTCTTTCTGACAGGTTTTGCCTTTTTCTCATTTCAGATTTTTAACCACGGTAATCAGATGCTCTTAGCCAAAGCTGACACAATAAAAACTCCCGAAGGCATTTATTACCAAGGTACACCTGATGATAAAGCCCCCAGGAGAGAAAAACAACTTGATAATACCCAGAAGAAACTCAAAAAAACTGCTGAAAACCTTAGAGAAAAACTTAACCTAGATCAAGCAACACCTCGATCCACAAAAGAATTTTTAGATTCAGCAAAACAGCAAGTAGAAACAACCGTTGAGCCAATTATTCGCACTCGACATGGATATTACCAAGGAAATAAACCACAAGTGAATAAAAGATAAACTACCTGCATCAAAATTGAACTCCAAACCTAAGGTGGTTAATTAAATATGACTGATAAAAGTGTTAAAAAAGTAGACTCTAACCATTCTCCTACAGGTGAACTCGGTCAGAAGTATCTAGCCTCTGGGAAATCAATTTCTATGCGTCTTTGGGAACAGGAACAACCAAGCGCAGACAAACAGCCTACATCCCGCGACTACGAAACAGTTGGCTATACCATCCAAGGACGGGCGGAATTGCACATAGAAGGACAAATGATTTTATTAGAACCGGGGAGTTCCTGGGTAGTTCCAAAAGGTGCAAATCACACCTACAAAATTCTGGAACCATTTACCGCAGTTGAAGCAACCAGTCCACCTGCTCAGATTCATGGACGAGATGAAAGTTAAAGCTTTTGGTGCTGTTCCTTGAGAGAAGCAAAATGCTTACCACCTAACTCAATTTGTGTCTCAGCACTATATTCCAGGTTTTAGCACGGCTATTTAAGTTCTCCATAGCCTGCTCAAGGTATGCCAGTTTTCTATTATCAATCATGTTTTCCATACATTCATGAGCAAAAATGCTTACAATTTACCAGAAATGACTGGATGATACTGAGTATAAGAATCGGGTATTTGTAATCCTTGAATCTTCAGATTTTGTAATCTGTATAAAAATGCTGCTCCTATCATCATATGATGGGCAACATCAACTACCTTGCGATTATTTAAATCTGCCAAGTAAGAACCTTGTATCCAGTTATTGAAGCTTCCCATGGATGGACCGCACCAGATTTGATAATCAATTTCCCGACCTTTCTCACCAGAGTTAGACCAATGAGAAGACAATGCTAGATACCAGCGAAAAATTAGAGCCATTTTCAGCTTGGGATTGTTGGCGGCTTTGTGCAGTTTTTCGGGATGACGTTGAGATAAATAATTAACTGTTTCTTGCCAAATGCTATCTAGACTATTTCTGAAGATTTGCTTTTCTATCTTCTCTCTTTCGGTAACAGGTATATCTTCAATTGAATCATAGTTTTTGTATAAGTCAAACAGTTTTTGCGCTCGGAGAGGAAAGAGCGTTCCTCTTTTGAGAACTTGCAGTTTTACTCCCATCTCAAACATATCTGCTGCTGGAGCCATGATCACATCAGCCATATCCGCTTGGGCTAGCAATTGTTTAGTATATTCAGAAGTTCCAGCTTCAATACAGGATTGGTTAATGGAACCAGTAACCACATAAGCAGCACCCATCATAAAACCAGCTAATACTGATTGGGGAGTCGCAATTCCTCCCGCTACTCCAATTCTGACTGGTCTTTCGTAACCATATTGGCCTTGAATTTGATCTCTTAATTCCAAAATAGATGGTAACAGACAAACTAAGGGACGATTATCTGTGTGACCACCCGAATCTGCTTCCACGGTAATATCGTCAGCCATGGGAACTTTTGCGGCTATACTTGCCTGTAATTCACTGATTAGACCTTGCTGTACTAATCTTTTAAGAATTTTCACAGGAGCAGGTTCTAAGAATTTTGTGGCCACTTCTCGGCGAGAAACTTTGGCAATGACTTTATTTTTAATTTGGATTTGATTAGCCGCATTCAAGCCTAGTCCCGCAACCCGGTAGTAGACAACGTTGTCAGTTAAATCTAAAAATGCAGATGCTTCTATTGTTCTGACTTGATATTTCAAATACAAATCAATTGTACCACGTTCAAGAGTAGGTTCACTGGGACTATGAAGTAAGTTAAAAGCGTAAATTCCTTCGGGTAGGGCTTGCTGAATACGCTTGATGGCTGCTTCCACACGGTCAGGAGAGAGACCACCAGCACCAAATGAACTTAAAATTTTCTCCTTACCAAGAGCTATTACTAATTCTTCAGAAGCAATACCATGCGCCATGGAACCAGTAGCATAGGCATATTTAACATTATGGAAATCTAGAAACTTGGGATCGCCTAACTGTTGAACCTGCATAGGTGGCACCGACATTAACATTTCTTGTCCAGTTTTGCTATTAGGATAATGAATTAATTCTCCTTCATTAGTAACACCAATTTTATCTTCTACTCTGATAATGTAACAAGGTTTAGCTAAGTTAATTAGTTTAGCTCTTATGCCATTACCATCAAAAGATATTGTATTTATATCACCATGCCATGCTTGACGGTTACTGACAAAAAAGTTAGATGTTTTTAACAGTGAATTTTCGCGTTTATAGCTGAGTAAATTATTGTTCATCATGACGTTATTGGTGTGTTATTCGTTAGCCATTATGAGCAGTAAGTTTAGGTGGGTGCAGTTTGTAATTAATTAATAATTAATGGTTATGGCTTTATTATCATCAGTAAATACCTTCGCGGATTAATAAATTTATTTATTCGTTAAATATTTTCTGGTACAGATTTAGTTGTTGCTGAATTATGGCGCTGATTTGATGTAGTGCTTGTTGTCGTATTTCTAATACATTCCTGTGGTTTTGTGCCATGTAAAAAGCATTATATATCAGCTTCTGATACTGAGGATTGCGTAAATTCTCTAGCTGTTTTTTATAAACTGTATTATCATTTTCGTAATCTCGTTTTTCCGCAATAAAAATCTCATCTTCTTGAGGTGAAATAGTGTGATTAACTCCCGCACTGTGTGATAGCTTGGGTAGCGAAGCCCTAAGATTAACTGACAAGTCAGCGCTTGGTCTATCCTTCAATAATACACTAGAAGCTTTATCATTCCCGGCGATTAAGTTGCTTATAAATCTCTTTTTATCAGCTAATACTGAATTTTTATTCAGAGAATATGTGGGTCTGGCTTGACTAAATTCCACTAATTCATACTGCTGAGTGGGAGGACTAATTGATGGAGTATAAAATTTTTCTGGGAATATTTCCTGCTTATTCTTACCCAGAAATATGTCATCACTTTTCTGACTACCCAAGGTGATATTTTCATCTAGTATTTGATTTTGATTCTGTGTTAATTTTCCCATCACCCAACTCCTAAAAATGTTATTTAATTTTTTAGTTGCGCATGTGTAGTTAAATCTTGGCCAATTGTCGTGATAGAAAAATGCCTCTTGCACTGTTCATACGGGAATATATTTTTCCTTGCTCATCGTGTACGATCACATCTGCTACCACTGCCGATTCTGTCTTTGATTTCACTTCACAAGAGATGTAGAATTTTTCACCTGGGAGGTTTGCGAACTGTTCAAAATAATGAATTTCTGCTGGTAAACAACCTACTTGATAAAAATGCTGTGACCAAATCCACAGGGCGTGAATTTGAACATCAATAATATAAGGGTTCAATGTTTGAACTGGAAACTGCCCTTGTTTTATTGCTTCTAGGGGAGGTAATAGGCAATCTATAGTAATTTTTTCAGAGCTAATATTTAAAACACTTTGTACGCCCTGGAAAGGGGAACCATGAAATAAACTTGAGGAACCGTTTTGATAAAATGACTTCTTGACATCGGGGTTGGTTAGCTCCTGATTAAACATTTCATCAGCTGGAGCTACTGGAATTTGCCTTTTTAATTTGATGTTGACGCTGAAATGATAACGGACTTTGCCGGAAGTATTACTCCAGATTTTAGCCTGAAATTCGATTTCTTTGTGGTCAGATTTAGCGATTTCTACTAAATCTAAAGTGTATTTATGGGGTTGATTATCTTCAAAGATAATGCCCTTAAAAACCTTGAAGCTGTCGGCAGAAAAGAATTTATAACCGGGATAAAGTTGTTCACAGGTATTAGCAATCCAAGTAAAGGCACAACTAGCGGGTAGAACTGGTTTACCTGCAATTACGTGGTCTAATAAAAATGGGTTGGCTGCTAATGTTAACCGCCGTTGGATGCGAAAACTTTTTAACTCTGGGTTTAAGGTTTTTGGTGCGTAGACAAGAGGACTACCAATTACTAGTTGTGTGGTATCCTGATTTGCCTGATCTATTTGCTCAACTAACATCCGCGTCCCAACTTCTACAGGAATTGTCTCGATATTGCGTTCCGCAAAAGCTTTTTTTAATTCAGCAGATACCATACTACTGTCCCAAGAACCCCAGTTAATTGCGACTACATGACAATTGGGATGGTTGCGTTTGAAGAGATGGGCTGATTTGTTGAGAATTTCATTAGCGATCGCATAATCTGACTGTCCCACATTGCCATAAAAGCCCACTACAGAGGAAAACAAGACTAAATATTGCAGTTGATGGGCGGGGATACACCGTAAAAGGTTTTCTAAACCTTTAACCTTAGCAGCGTAAACCATCTCAAAGTCTTGAACTGTTTTTTTCTCAATCCGCTGATCAGCTAGATTACCCGATCCATGAATAATACCTGTAACTGCACCCAGACGCTCAACAGCAGCATTAACCTGCTCAGAAAGGGCGATCGCATCGGTGACATCCACACTCAAATATTCAGCTTGTCCACCCGCCTCTTGAATAGCTTGTAAAGTGGCAGCTATTTCCCTCCAGGATACAATATTCTGAAACTTTTTCTGCACCATTGCAGGTGTGGGTTTATCTCCTTGAGCGGCAAAATCCTCCATAATCCGCTTTTTCAATTCCGCTTCGGTCACATAACCTTCAGCCCATACAGGTTCAGGTTCAGCAACAGAACGCCCTAGGAGAATAAATTTGCATTGATAACGCTGTGCTAGTGAAATCACACATTTAGCTGTTATCCCCCTTGCACCACCACTGACAAGAAATACTTGGGATTGGGGATTGGGGATTGGAGAATCAAAAATCCCATCTAATTTCGGTTCACAGACCAAGGTTCTACGTCCTTGGGAACCATATCCCACTTCCACAACCAATCTGTTATGGTCGTGAAGTTCAGCGAGGATATGCTCTACCGAGGTTTGAGGATCTAAATCAGGACTGATATCTAAAGCTCGGCAAAATACAGGTTCCCATTCTTGGTTCACAGTTTTGGTCAGTCCGAACAATCCACTACTAATGGCGCCAAAGTTACTTTTGTGTCCTAGTCCGAATTCCCCATCCAGATGAGCAACCGTGAAGAAACAACTGCGTCCTTGCTCCGCTGCTTCATTCAAAGATTCTTTCAGGTATTTAGCCATGAGAAAGACGTGACGCACAAGAGATTTTTCTGTTTCCAGATACCGGACATGATTACTTGTATCTTCCCGACTTGGGGGATTGAGATGAATAAACGCAGCCACTTGACCATATTCCGAAGCGATCGCGGCTAACTGTTGTTCTAAATGTTCCTCGCTCAAATCTGACAGTACCACGCGATTGATACCTGAAGGTAAAGGTGATTGTTGACCAATCAGGGTTTGAGGAAAACTTAAAACCACGGTTTTCCAGCCCCGCTTGGTCAAAGTCTCAGCTAGTTTCGTAGTAGTCAGGGAACCATCATCGGTGAGCAAAGCAATATGTTGTGCTGGTAAGGTGAAATCTAAAACATCTGGTTCAGGCAGAAATTGGAGTTGAACAGGACAGCGACGAATTACGGAGTGAGGATGCAGGGAAGAAGAGTTTTGAGCTTGTTCTGTCTGAAGTTCGTCTGGCTGAGTTTCCTCTATCTGTATGGCCAACATTTGGGCTGTCTTTTCTATGTACTCAACTATTTCTTGGAGGGTACGCAGTGGAGCCAGTTCCTCTAGATTTGGCCCGGGTAAATCGGGGTATAGCTCTAATAATGCTCCCAGAATCTCTACACGTTTGATGGAATCAATCCCCAAATCTGCTTCAATATCCATGGACATCTCCAACATTTCACTGGGGTAGCCTGTTTTATCACTCACGATGGTGAGGAGTATTTGGCTGAGATTCTCTGGAATTGGAGACGATACAGGAGATATCTCTTCCTTCGGCTGTTCTACTAATACCTCATTGATGGTGGGCGTTGCTATAGTCCTGATGTACTCGGCTATTTCAGCCAGAGTCCGTAGCTGTGCCAGTTCCTCTGAATTAGGCCTGGGTAAATCTGGGTATATTTCTAATAATGCTCCCAAAATCTCCACCCGTTTGATGGAATCAATCCCTAAATCTGCTTCAATGTCCATGGACATCTCTAACATTTCACTGGGGTACCCTGTTTTATCACTGACAATGGTGAGCAGAGTGGGCCGCAGGGTAGCTGGATCAATATCTACGGGTGGTGTAGCTACTATGATTGCAGTGGGATTCTGCCGGGTGGCAATTATATCTGTAAGTGGTATGGTTTGATGATGTGCACCCTTACCATTACCGTTACCATTACCGTTACCATTACCGTTAGTTGTAACCGTCTGTGATTCAGTCGCCACAGCCGATACGGCTGTTACTGGTATCGGCGGATCTTCTCGGTATACCGGAGTATTCAAACTGTGTTGAATGCTGTCATCACAGGTTGGTAGTTGATGTTGCTGGACTAACTGGAAAAAGTTATGAGTATATTCTTGCTGATACTTCAGATATTGCTCATGAATGCGGAGGCTATCAGCTTGATGATCGTGAAACCGCATCATGCTACGTTCTGAACTGGAGATGGCTAGTTGGTGGGTTTCGGGTTGTTGCTCAATGAATTTACCATTTCCCCAGAGGATATGCTGTTGTTGCATCAGCCCGAAAAAGGTTTTAGTATATTCTGTTTGATGCCGCAAAGATTGTTCATGAACCTGCAAGATTTGACGTTGATGGCGATTTAATTGGATGAGAGTATACTCTAAGTTTTCTATAGCCCTTTGGTAATTCACAAATGTTTCTAAATTGGTTGGTGTAGAGTTGCTATCCTGTTGGTCTGATTGGCTGTTGTTCATAGATTTTGCAATACCATTCACTACTACCTTGTTTGTAGGTGTGGTTTTCTGACCCGAATCCTCAGAAGTAAAAAGGTAATGTTTTCCCAATATTCCTGTAAGTTTTTGGCTTGGGGGAATATAGAAGCAATGCTGATGATGGCAATTGGGGTCTGTTGCCGTTTTGTGTTAATTTCCCTAGCTTTTAACGATACATTTGTCAGCATTATTTTCTTACCCTGTATGATCTGAAGCAGAAAATTTTCACAATTGCTGATATCTTCTTGCAACTGTTGTAATTGAGCTTCAATTGTAAAAGTAGTCATGAATTCACGGTCACTATTTTGCTTGTCAAATTTAGATAGTTTGAGAGTCTTGCTGTGTCAATGACAGAGTTGAGAATAATCTATGCTCCACAAGGTTATTCTGGAAACATCAACAGCAGATATATGGAAGTTTGCCATAGGTGGGTGGAATAGTTGAATCTCGAAACCTCAGCCTCATGCACATCGATTAAGCTAATTACAGTTATATTAGGATGTTTGATTCTTGATCTCAACTCATATGCAACTCCATATGTCTAACATAGATGAAACACCCTGTTAAGCCGGATGATATCAGCCGGGCAATTTATTGGTCATATGGTTGTGCTTAGACATGATTAACTTGATTAACTTGATCAATGATTGTTTTCTGAATCCCCATGATTATCTTCTTTTGTCTTCATTGCCTGTTTCTGATTAACAGCTAATAGTTTCTGCTCTAGCTCACTAATACTAATACCAAGCTCAGAAGCCGTTTTATTTTTCCACTCTTCTAGTTCAAAATCATGGTGATTTAGCCATTCATGCACGGCTAGTCGTGCCATTTCAGCTTTGCGAAGAGTTTGGCGAGCGGCATGAAAAATTAGCCTCTGATTATCAAAACTTGGTAAGGAGAGCATGAATCTCTGTAATCTCATTTTGTCTATGCTCTTGGAAGGGCAGTAAGTATGAACTCAATGATTATTTAATGTCTGACTTACTAGTATGTCATAGAGTAAGGTTTTATTGGTATCAATTGCATATAAATTGCATAGATGAGACTTTTCGGATTTGTTGCCAAGGGGTTTTTAAGTTTATTTTCTAAGACTGTTGTATCCTACTATAAATCTATGTGTCAAAAATATTAAATTTAGATACTTAATTTATCTAACATTTTTTACATCTGCCTAAAGATTGATTAAAATTGGAAATCATTATTTTCAATATATGATGTGATTATGTAGCATTTTTACTTGATAAAATAAAATTTTAAGAGTTGCTTAATTCCCATAACGTATTTACACATTATCTCTGTGCCAAATTGCCATTTTTTCATTTTAAAATTTATTTTCAAATATGTTGCTTATGGGTTGCAATTGAGTATCAAGATGTTTATGGTAGGTGATATAAAGGCTAATCAAATCCTGTTGAATTGCCAATCTGAGAAATACAGAGACATACAATTACTTGATGGTCTCCTATCTCTCTTCAGGGAAATTCACGTGCTCACACAATGCACTTGCATATGATTAAACCGTGCTGCATTAAGTATTGTACATCATTAGACGGACACGAAACTATAAAGGATTGCTGGCATGAGACTATCTGAGTTAGATCCACTCATACCGCTAATTGAGTTAAGAGAAGAACTTCTAAAATTGCCCAAGGGCTACTCGTTTTATGAACAAGAAATAATAGATTTTCTATCTAGACGAAGATGGCCTGAAAGTAATCGTCGTATTGATCGAACAACTTTTTGGCGATGGAGGACTGATAATAAGATTCAGCATCAAAAACTATTCAGCCGATTGGATGTTTTGAAACTATGCAAAATTTGCGACCATTACCGGATAGATGGAACACGGAGTGAATACTTAGCAATTTTGAAAAACGAACAAGCCGCGGTGATTAACAAGTAAGAATGTCTGAAGCTTTATTAAAAGCGGATGCTGCTCATGTATTCCATAGTTTTACGGGGATTATTCACAAGCAGACAGGATATACGACGACTGTCGTATATCTTCACCAACAAAAGATATCTCTAACTCAGAAAAAAAAGTGATTATGATACCCAAGCAAAAGCACTTATAGCATTTCCCATGCTCGTGAGGTACAAAGTTGTTTAGTTTCAGGGAACAGGGAACACACAAAAAACAATCAAATCCAGTCCCCTCCCCTCATAAGGACAAGACAAGGTGGACAAGGTGGACAAGGTGACCAGGGAGAAAAACAGTACAAAGTCTGTATTCTTAGTAAGAAAAATAGCCCCTTAAAAGACCATTGTCCGTATAAAATCTTCCTTGTCCACTTTCCTTCCTT
>NZ_JAQMTM010000126.1:0-34431 GCF_028331085.1 Anabaena sp. CS-542/02 | reverse complement strand
GAAGAGTTGGGATTAACTAGATTAATTACAGGTGTGTTTTGTAATGATTGATTTGTGAGGGAGTTATCGGCGGTAACTACTGGTAAGCTGATACTGGGTGATGATGTTGTATCTAACTTGTGTTGAATGGGAATTTCTGAAGTTGATGTGGTTTCCCCAATGGAAGAGTTGGGATTAACTAGGTTAACTAAGGGTATGTTTTGTAATGATTGATTTGTGAGGGAGTTATCGGCGGTAACTACTGGTAAGCTGATACTGGGTGATGATGTAGTTTCCCCAATGGAAGAGTTGGGATTAACTAGGTTAATTAAAGGTATGTTTTGTAATGGTTGATTTGTGAGAGAGTTCTCAGGTTGAATTACTGGTAAGCTGATACTGGGTGATGATGTGGTATCTAACTTGTGTTGAATGGGGATTTCTGAAATATCACTGTTTTCTGTGGTTGAGTGTGATGATACTAATTTCTTACTTTGATGGGAAAAAAAATCTGTTGTTGAAGCTTGAGATTGAGTATAAATATTTGTGTCTAAATTAGGTAAAGAATTATCTGGTTGTAAAACTAATGGTGTTGATTGCGATCGCTGATTTTCTCCAGCAGTTTCTTTAACTGTAATTGCTTTAGCTTTAACAACTGGAAGTTGCTGGTTAATTTGGTTAATATAGGATGATGATAAGCTAGAATTTATAGCTTCTGTGGCTTGATTTTTATGGTATTGATTTTGAATATAAATAATAGGGGTTGATTCTGATTTTAAATCAATGGTAGTTGACCAACGCTGCATTTGTTGAGCGAGTAAAGGTAAGCGATGAAAAAGATCGGGCGATCGCTCAATAATATTTCTCACCATGCGAATATTAATAACCCCTGGTTTTGTCAACAGATTATGAAATCTTTTGACAAGTTGCGGATTAAGATGTCTTTGCCATGTTGGTAGATTAGTAGATGTCATTGTAGATTTTTAATTAGTTATATTCTGTCATCCAATGCTGAGATTATTAGCATTTTTATTAAGCTTTATAAACTCCCCTATGGACTAATTCTAAACGTTCAAAAGCAACTTGTGAGCTATTACTAGCATTTAATTGTGGTCCTTCCCAAGCTACTGGATAAGCTTTTTTAAAGTTCCATGCAATTAATTTTGATTGCTGACCATCTCGCACCATAATCGTACCGTTGATGAGACGAATTTTACCTCTGGTAGCATCTTCATACCACTTCCATAAATCATCTCTTTCCCCCAGTCCCCGCACCAAAACTAAATTGGGATAAGTCATATATTTGGGGAATTGATGAACACGGTGATGAACACCTCCTTCTACATAACTTTCTAACTCCAGTCTGCTGCTTAATCCTGTAACTTCTGAAAAGCCACCGACTGTTAAACCATCAATTTCTACCATAAAATTGAAAGCCATATAGGGGTCATGGGCGTTCTTATCGGAATTACTGTTGTTTTTTTTTTGCGATTTTGCCATAAATATCCCCTATTGAGATAACTGATCAATATTTAATTAGTATTACCTGACTGCTGATTAATCTGCTGATTAATGCGCGCTACTTGAGCTACCCACTGTTGTCTTTCCCAATGTTCCATATTCATTACTTGGTCATAAGACCAATTAAAGTGATAGGAAAGGTAAGCTACCTCCTCTAGAAGACGTTCTGAGGGGTAGCAAACTACTCCCCCACTGGGGAAGTTTCGACTTCAAACTCACCACCGCAATGGGGACAGGAAACCTGAAAGCGTGTATGACCATTTTGATTAATTCGTTGGTAAAAGTCTTGCAGGTAAACCAAGTCCCCAGAAAATAATTCTTCAATAATTTTGGTATTGAGTTGGTCTAAAGTTCCTAGCTTAGTAATCACTCGCGCTAGCAGAATAATCACCAGATAACCAGGATTTCTCTGTACCCTGGGGTCACGCAGAGGGGCGATTTCATCAAAAGCTGTTGACAGTCGCATAGTTCCTTCACGATGAAGGTTTCCTTCTGCATCGATATAACCACGAGGTAGGGTAAAAAGAAATTCAGTCTGGTGCATTTTTCCTCACATTAACCAACGGTGATTCCTTCATGAACAAATTCTAGTGATTCTATTGCTATCTCGCTAGCGGTAGCATTAAAATCTGGACCGCTCCAATTAGTCGGCCAACAATTTTCTAGGTTCCATCTAATTGTTTCTTCCCCTAAGTCATTAGCGAGAATAATAGAAACGTTTTTGCGCTCGATTTCTTTACCATCTATTAAATCTTTATGCCATTTCCACAGTTCATCATTATCAGTAATCCCTCGTTTGAGGCTGATATTACCAAAGCTATTTAAACCAGGTACTTTTCTTTGTCCCAAACTTTTGTCTGTACCTTCGCGATATTCAATCACGGCTCTAGTGGCGTTCAAACCAGCACATTCTCTAAAACCTGCATGGACGATACCATCCCACTCTACCCAGAAATTATAACCATTAAATGGATCATGGGTATCTTTAACATTAGGCATGATAATTGCTCCTGAAATTACTAAGATTCGACAAATTTAACGCCGCTACTACCGTGAACTAAGGAAATCACAATAAATTCACTGGGAGTAGTAGGCGCGAAACCAATTTCGGTAACTATCCTTCCAGTCTTACGGATTTCTGGCGGGTTGGTTTGTGCGTCACATTTGACATAAAACGCCTCTTCTGTAGTTTCCCCCTGAATTGCTCCCTGTTCCCAAAGAGTTTCTAAGTAAACTGTTAATTCCCGCTCTATCCTTACCCATAAATCTGTATTATTAGGTTCAAATACAGCATCGATTAAATGACGTTCTACCCACCGCAGAATAGTGATTTTGAGGCGGCGAATGTTGATATATTGCCATTCGGGATTTTGACTTAAGGTGCGTGAACCCCAAACTCTAATTCCCCGACTTCTAAAACTGCGAATACAGTTAACTCCGCCTCCTGCTGCTGAGTTTAATATTTGCCAATCTACATCGGAAAATAAAAGACTTAAATCCAAAACTCCTTCTAATAAATAGTTAGCGGGGGCGCGATAAACGCCAACTTGGGAATCATTACGCGCATAAATTCCCGCAATATGACCACAAGGAGGAATGTTACAGGAGGCGTTTTCTATTTTCAACCAGGGAGTATAGAGCGCACCATTATCACCAATTAATCCTTGTTGTTGTGCTTTCACCACTTTGATATCTTCGGTTTTGGAGATATTGAAAGCATCAAGAATGGCAAAGCGATCGCCCATTGTGTCACAATGCTCCAGTATAGCTTGTTGCATTTCCAGAGCTTCTTCTGGAGAGTTTTGCAGAATATCAGGCGCACATACTAAATCGATGATATCTAGTGCTTCGATGGCCTGTAAGCCCTGTTGCAATTCTGCCAGAGTGTGATTTTTTAAACCCACCACATAACACAGACGACCGCCATTTTCAAAGAATCCCCGTACCGCATGAGGTAAATAACTATTAGGTAATGGTTTACCGAAATACTGCACAAACTGAGTCCAAAGTGTGAGCATTTGCGGTACAGGATGATGATTTTCCGGAAAATTATTAACCTCAGCAACTCCCAAGAACACCGGAACACCCGTGAGTAAATCTTTACCCGGTATGGTAGGAATATCCTGTAAATAGACACCAGGGGCGGTTAAATTAAGGTGTGTGGATGTTTGCATAGGTTAATTATTTTGGGGATAGGTGCTGAATAAGTTATTTTTGCTCTCCTACAAGTTGGCTAATGCGGAAGATCACAAATTCTGCTGGTTCTATGACTGCGACACCAATTTCAGTCACTACTTGGCCGAGTTTGCGGGTTTCTGTAGGATTATTTTCTGCATCGCACTTGACAAAGAATGCTTCTTCAGGAGTTAAGCCAAATAATGCACCTTTGCGCCATTCATTGGTGAGGAATGCAGTAATATTGCGGCGAATTTTTGCCCATAGTTCTGGGGTATTGGGTTCAAATACTACCCATTGGGTTCCTTCGTCTATGGACTCACTCAGATAATTAAAGTGACGACGAATATTAATATATTTGAAGTCGGGATTATCTTTTCCTGCGCCTAATGTCCGTGCTCCCCAAATGCGGATGTTACCGTTAAGATTACGAATGCAATTGATACCATCATTATTTAATGGTGCTTGTTTAGCTTTGCTGATATCCTGCTTTAAACCAACCGCGCCTAAAATTGGTTCGTTAGCAGGTGCTTTGTGAACTCCCCTCTTATCATCGACCCGCGCATAAATACCAGCAATGTGTCCACTGGGAGGAACAAATTTCACTTCTTTACTTACGGGGTCGTAAACCTGAATCCAAGGATAATATACAGCTGCATAGTCTGAGTTTCCTAGTAGTTTGTCACTACCCGGTTTTAGTTGCTCGGAGTCAACGGGAATATCTTCTTCTGTGTCCAGAATAGCAAAGCGATCGCCTAAATTGCGGCAGTGAATATCAATTTTTGCTAAGGCTGTTTTACTGGTAACCCCAGGCGCTGCAACAATGGCAATTTCATCAATGGCTTCAAATTTATCCAAAGCTGCATCTAGGTTTGCTTCTTCTGCTACCCAAGTGACAAAACACCTAGTTCCGCCATTTCTGAAGAAGCCATAAACCGCATGAGCGAGGATACTTTGACCAGAATTAGTGGAAAAATCCCCAAAAAATTTCTTAAATTCACTGAAGTTTGTACACAGTTTGACTTCACTTTCAGCAGTTGGTATAGTTTCTGCTGCAGTATCATCAGTAGCTGCAGCTAGAGTAATGATACCAATAAAACCGGCCGTACTCGTTCCTACACCGACAATCGGCGCTACCCCTGAAGATACTTCTTCAACATAGACACCGGGGGTAAAATAGGTGGGCATGATATCTTTTCCTTTGTTGATAATTGTGATTATCGGACAAATGCAATTGAGAATTGAGCAAATCTCAATTGACGGTTAATTGGAAATCTAATGATTTCACTTCCCCTGTTTGCAAATAGATTTGTTTTTGTTGTTTGGGATATCCTTTAGCTGAAACTATGACTGTGATGGGAGTATTACTTGCTTCTATACCAACAAGTCGATAATTCCATTCTCCCTGTGATTGTTTAAGGATTTCAGTAGAGCTAAAAGTGTGGTCTCTACTCCCTTGAATTTCTACTCTAGCCATGCCAATGGGGTCGTTATCATCCGCACTGGTGATTGTGCCTATAAGCGTTGTTGGTTGTAATTTTAACTCTACTGTATTAATAGTATCAAATACAGCAAAATTTTCATCCTCCTTAATAATCTTTTTATTATTTATATCATCCGTCATTTCAACTTGACCTTGACCCTTGGCATAACGCCTGGGATCATCAAATAAAGATGCTTCTAATTGATAGCATCCTGATGGTAAATTTCTGAAATAGAACCAACCCTCAAATATAGTTTTAGTCCTTCCTAGTTGAGATTGTTTATTTTTGGGGTTGTAGGGGAAATAGTCAATAATTTCTTGATACCCTTGAAACCTATCCCGCGCACTCAGGTAATTATTTGCCAATAAAGCCTGGAATAATTGCACCTTATCAGCAGTATGTAACTGAGGATTTCTCAAGTTTTGTCGAAATTCTTGAATTGCTGTAGGTAGGCTTGCTGGGGATGAATCAAGGTCGGTATTCCCTGAGCGACACTGCATTGAGCCTGGTAATCCTAGGAGTTGAGTCTTGAAGATGACGGAGTTAATAAACTCATCAGGAGCGTCAATAATCTTAACCATAGCCCCGGAAATTCCTCGCCCTGTGATGGCATCCTTAACTTGTCCAGCTATTATGATTTGATGTTGAAATAGTTGTTGCTTTAGCATTTTTTCGATGGTAGTTGCAGAACAATTTAAGCATGAGGAATCAGGGCTAAGGTATGGCACAATCAATAATTAGCAGAATTATTAAATTTAAATTTTGTGATTAAATTCTGTTAATTTCCGTGCGTTGATAAAGTACCAGAGGAAATTCTGTTTCTGGTTCTTCCACAGGTACGGAGATTGTTACTGTGTAATTTAGTGCTGCTTTGGGTTTTCCTCCAATTGCTTGCCAAAATTCCCCTAAACTTTGTAAGTAACTAGAACGTAAACCAACTCCTACGGGTAATGGTTCTTGTCCTTTTAAACTACCTTGTAAAATTGCTGCTGGTAAAGTCCGATAACGCAGCAATAATTTCATTACTTCTCCCAAAATGTGATGTTCTTGTTGGGGGTCATCGGAATTAGCCCAAGCAGTAATCAAATAGGAACAATCTATCCTAGCTGGAGAACGTTTTTTTACAGCTGTACCGTTTTGACGACGTTGCACCGACCATTCACTACTGCGCATTTCCAGATTTTCCCGGACATCATACAGAAACAGGTTAATGGCTGGTTTTTGTTTGATAGAACCTTCAAAGGGCATATCAAAACTAATAGCCACGTTGGTTTCAGTTGACCGTTTTAACTCTGGTAATTCGTGAGTTAGTAATTTCTCTAGGGTGCTATCTAAGTCATCTAGCATGAATAAATTCCTATTTGTTTGACTCTATGCACTTAATTTTTGGCAATAACTTCTAGGGTAGAGGTGTCAATTTCTTGGGGTTTGTGATTGTTTTCCCTGTTAGCAATAGCTAATTCTTCTTCTAATACTTGCATTGCCCCACTGATGCGGATTAAAGTTTCCCGCAGGCTGGTTTTTTGTGCTTCTAAATTAGCTAGTGCTTTCTGTCCGGCTTCGTACTCTACTGTTAGTACCTGTAGGCGTTTTTCCAGTTGTTCCTTCATTGCTGTCTCACTTGCTGTTGAAAGGTGTTAATCTTGATCAGAAACCATAGGGAACTTCCAAATCATGAGTACCCATTTCTCGGAAATGAAGTCCACGATTTTGCTTACTCATATCGATTTTGACTTTCAGCAAAGCAGGACGTTCTGGTGTGGGTTTGGGAATTAAATGTGCCGGAATGCGCGCGGCGATATAGCGATTAAATGATTTGCTGTTCCAATGACGGGCAAAGGGATTATCATAGGTTGCCAGAAATCTTTCCATGGTATGACCGTTGACAGTAATGCCATTGTGCATACAACCGTTCCAGTCGTTGTTATGCTCCACCATATACAGCAACTTATCATTGCCTGACCACACATAAGGAACCATCAATTCTAAATTGGTTTTCTGTTGAATGACTGTATATGTATCCCAATTCCAGCTGTCAGAATCTTTGTTATTCCAACTTGTGGCATCACCGCCATTGATTTTCCAATGGTATCCGAGCGCTGCTTGAGTGGCGTGAGACCAAGGATTTTTACTGAATGCCAACCCAGACAACCAGAATTCATCACCTTGTTTGGAAATCAAGGTGACTTTACCGGCTCTCCCAACGGGAATTGGTAGCCATTGCTGTGCGTCGTAATAGCCATCGCTAAGAGAACCATCAGGACAGTAGCAATTACCGTATCTGTTACCAGCTGCCCACCGTCCTAGGTCTTCTTTATATCCATCTAAAAACTGTACCTTCACCACTTTCCAAAAATTAGCAGGTAGTCTGATCCAGACAGTATTGTATCCATCGGGAATGGTAACCACTGCCCCGGCATCATCTTCTTCTGACCCCCCATAGCAGATCATGGTACGATCATGACAGAGGTTTTTACTTGTGTGTCTGGTTTGCCAATCACCAGGTGCTTTTTTGAGGACACCGTGTAGAGCGATCGCCCCTGCATCTCTAGCCTCAAAAATATCTTGATAAACTATTGGTTCATTGGGATACATCCGGTGTCGCATGGGGTTTGTAGACTCTAGATGCAAGGCGCGGATGACACCGTTAACATCTAGTTTTCTCCCTGGACTGGTTGTACCAATACCCACATTACCTGTATCGCGTTCAATGGTGATCCTTGTGGCGGTCTGGCCGGCGCGATAGGAGATTAACTTGATCACAGATGAAATATCTTCAGATCCACCACCTTCGGTTGACCAACCATACAGCCCATCTGGCTGACTGGAGAGGGAAATTGCCGGTTTTTCCTCCGTGGGAGCATTTAAAGCCGCTAGTCGCTCTTTAATTTTGGCTTCTATGTGTTTTTTAACGGCTTTTTCTGAAGGTACTACATCCGTGCGATCGCTATCTGTGGCGATTGTTTCCGATACAGAGCTAATCAGGGATTCCCCTAATTTTAACGACCCGGATACACTCAAGTTACCTTTAATCGCTAAAGATTCCCCATCACTTCTGAGGTTAATTTCTTCACCTTGGCTACTGGGTAACCTCGCCCCGGAATATTGACGGACACTGTTATCTACTTGCACTTGTCCGTTTTCTACGACGAGTTTAGCTAACAGCACCGTTTTAGCATCTTTGGTTTCAATCGCTTCTAATGTTAACAGGGGAGTTTCTGCAAAGCGAGTGAAACTATCCGGTATTTCTGGTTGTTGTAATACTTTTGGCTCTTGATGATAGCGCAGACACACCCAACATAGAGAATTTATCTTGATGTTGGTTTTTTCTTCTGCTAATACAATTAGATTCCCCTCCCCGTCAATGGCTGTACCAGCTTTCACCGTAACTGCTGCTTCCCCAGCCATAGCTTCTACTTCTAGGCCTTCCACGATCCCCGCTAAATGGAGCCTACTGTTAATATAACGTTGGCGATCGCTGAGATATTTATGCGCCAACTCGAAATCTTCATCTAGGAGATATTGTCCAGGAAAATAATTCGGACGTTGTAAAGCAAAATTTGTCCAATCTTGTTGCTGCACCATACAAATTTAGTTCCAGATTTTTGAAATATACCCTTGTCACTAACCCTATAAAACCCTACAAATAAAATAGGTATATGGTTGATTAAACCACATAGTGAAATTAGGAACTGCAAATCACAATTTACTACATTTTTCCCATTTCTGTGTCTACAAAATGACTTTCTTTATTGCATTTTTAGACGAATACAAAGGTTTAGCTGGCTCACATATGGATATTTTTACCCTCCATATATCTCACACACTTTATTGATTTGCACTTGGCGTTTTTTCATGTGGAAAACAATCTTATATTCCTAGTCTGCCCAGCTATCCTCTGGATATCTATGACATTAAAAAAATATTAAGATTGTCGCGGATAATACAGGGTATCAGCTTGCTCTATCCTAAATTTCCTTGTTGGATATATAACTTCCTTACTCTATATGATGACCAGTAAATTTCTATTATGTTCTTAACAATTTTAAATATCTATCTTGAGGTAGAAGACAGAATGCTTATAGATAATAAAGGAGCTATTGAATGTATGAGAATGGAGCCGATAATAATTTGAAATGAGAAAATTATGGGTAGAAGTTGTGGCGCTAAACTAATGTAAAAGTACCGTTTAAATTAATGAAAAAAGTTATAATTGTGGGCGCAGGACCAACAGGCGCTACTCTAGCTCTAGTCCTAGTAAAACGCGGTATTACAGTCACACTCATAGAAGCTGCGAAAGACTTTGGGCGAGTATTTCGCGGTGAGGGTTTAATGCCTAGTGGCTTAGATGCGATCGCCCAAATGGGACTATTAGAATTAATACAACAGATTCCCCATCGACCCATCAAGTCCTGGGAGTTTATTCTTGGGGGTAAACAGTTATTCCGGGTAGAGGAACCCATGGGGTCACAGCAACCCTGTACATTAGTGTCCCAACCTCCCTTACTCCAAGCTTTGATGAGGGAAGCTCAAACCTATGATAACTTTGAATTTATACCGGCTGTGGCGGTCAAAGATTTATGCAGAGATAACCAACGGGTTACCGGTGTTATACTCAGTGATGGACGACAACTGACTGCTGATTTAGTCATTGGCGCTGATGGTCGTAACTCTATTGTCCGCCAATGTGCAGGAATAAAATTAGTATGTCAGCCCAAAAATATAGATATTCTCTGGTTTAAGTTAGCCGCTAGTCCTGAAGCTGCTGATAATGTGTTTCGTACTATTGTCAATGGCGATCGCATTTTTAGCATTTTTCATGGTGCTGAGTCCGATAAACTACATTTAGGATGCGTAATATCACCAAATGAAACCACAGACTATAAACAGCCTTGGGCGGAAGTTTTCGCCTCCCTCTCTCCCCCATGGTTAGCGGAACATTTTCGCCATCATGGTGCGAGTATCACATCTCCCATAAAACTATCTGTAGTGGTCGGGAATTGTCCCCAGTGGTATACCCCAGGGTTACTGTTGCTGGGTGATGCGGCTCATCCCATGTCCCCTGTGCGCGCTCAAGGTATCAATGTGGCATTACGTGATGTGATTGTTGCGGCTAATTACCTCGTGCCATTATTACAAGGAAATGCCGATCATAATCAGATAGATTTAGTCTTATCACAGATTCAGGCGGAACGCCAGCCGGAAATTATTGGTATCCAGCGACTCCAGTTACAAGAAGCAGCCCAGGGGGAGAAATTGCGCAAATATTCCCTATTGCGATCGCTCCTAGTGCAAACCCCATTCATAGGTAAAATAGTCAAGAAGTTGTGGTTAAGGCGACAAATGAAAATGCGCGACGGAATCACCGAAGTATATTTAAAGGTCTAGTTTTTCCATATCTAATTAAACATGAACAATAAACAGCAACAGGTATTTTTTCAAATCCATCAAGGGTTACCCAGAGAAAGACCAGGTGAATATTTGTTGCAAATATGCTGATTTCCCAATCAAACCCCTTGACTATATGCACAATAAAAGTATGGCTTGTAATTAAAAGGCCACAATCCCTCAGTAAAATAAAAGGGAGGCTAGAAATGATTAGTAAAGCATATTTGTTAACTTCCGCAGTGATTTTTGCCTTAGTAGCAATATCACATTTTATCCGACTGGTTAATCACTGGTCAATTGCCATTGGTACAGTTACCTTTCCTTTTTGGGGGTCATGGTTGGCAGTTATCTGTGCATCTGCATTAAGTATATGGGCTGTGAAACTAGCAACCAAGTGGAAAACTAGCCCCCAATAAAGCTGTTTTGTCCCAGAATCCCTACCCTAGAGGGGATGTTTTGGCGATAGTTATCCACACCGGAGACAGGGAATTAATTCTCTGTCTGAAAGCTTAAGTCGGCTTTTAACCGACTGGTTGTTTTAATTATGACATCTATTTAGGGCGATCGCTCTGGGTTTAAGTGTGTGTAGGTTATATGTCTTATTTAATAGTTAGGGGATGTGTGGGCGATGGTTATCCACACATGAGGTATAATCGTTGCTTATCCACACCGGAGCCAGGGAATTAATTCCCTCCAGTCAACATAACTGAGTTGACACATACCAGCTTAGAGATAGGGAATTTATCTAATAGTTTCAGATGAACAATTGTGATCGCATTTAATTTAGAAGTCGAAACAGCAGGGGAACGCCTTGACCGCTATGTGTCCCAAGAATTACCAGAGTTATCCCGTTCTCGCATCCAGCAATTAATTGTCGAGGGTAATGTAAAACTCAATCATCAGGTATGCACAACTAAAAAAATTCCTGTGAAACCAGGCGATCGCATTAGTATAAAAATACCAGAAGTTACCCCTCTAGAACTACAAGCCCAAGATATCCCCCTGGACATCCTCTATGAAGATGACCAATTACTGATCCTGAATAAACCCGCTGGCTTAGTTGTCCATCCCGCTCCCGGCCATCCTGATGGTACTTTGGTGAATGCTTTGTTAGCACATTGTCCCCATCTTCCTGGAATTGGCGGCGTTCAACGTCCGGGAATTGTCCATCGCTTAGATAAGGATACCACAGGGGCGATCGCGATCGCCAAAACTGACATAGCCTATCACAGCCTCCAAGCACAACTCCAGGCTAAAACTGCGCGGCGCTCATATTTAGGTGTAGTTTACGGCGCGCCAAAAACCGCAGATGGTATGATAGACCTCCCCATTGGTCGCCACCCCCAAGATAGAAAGAAAATGGCCGTTGTCCCCATAGAAAAAGGCGGTAGGTCTGCTATCACTCATTGGCAGGTAGCAGAACGCTTGGGTAACTATACATTAATCCATTTTCAGTTAGAAACCGGGCGCACCCATCAAATTCGTGTCCATAGCGCTCAGATAGGTCATCCCATTGTCGGCGACCCAGTTTATGGTTCTGGTCGTTCTCTGGGCGTTAACTTACCCGGTCAAGCACTCCACGCTTGGCGACTCAAGTTACAACATCCGGTCTCTCAGGAGTGGATCTCGGTCACCGCTACCCCCCCGGCGACATTTAATACCTTAGTGCAAATTCTCCGCCGACGAGTAGAGTCCTGAAATTCTGACACTCTCCCCCCTCCTCAATATTGAGATTTGTAAACTTTTCGGCGGTTTTTTACCTTGGACAGATGAATTTTAGCCAGTTATGGTAAATTTTCCCAAGTTCAAATTAACAACTCTTAATAAAAACACCATCACCCGAAATTACAGACAAAACGACGAATGTCCTGTATTTACTTGCATTCTCCAATAATTAAGAAAATATAAAATTGATGATTTCTTGGGCTAGGAGGGGTAAATATGAAGTAATGTTGCGAAAAATTTCCCATTTACTCAGTTATATTCCTTATATGTAAAGGATTTGAGGGTGTTCTTATTCCCGCATCTTATTTATTCATAATTTGTAACAAATAAAGAATCTATAGCATTGTATAAACATATTCTGAGGGGTGGAAATAACAAACCAAAGTCAAACCAAGCAATGAGTTGATTGAAATTTGCGGGTTTCTCATAAAATTAACCCAGATTCTCATAAATACTTGTTAATCTAGTATTGAGGGAATAAACAGACAAATCAAAAAAAGCAGTTTGCTATCGGGTCTGTTGTCAACCATTCCCAATTTGATAAAACATTGCCAGTTTTAATCTAGACATCTCAGAACTAAGGAATTAGGAGATTAAAGTCCATGACATTAGACGTATTTACCAAGGTAGTTTCTCAAGCTGACTCCAGAGGCGAGTTTTTGAGCAACGAGCAACTAGACGCTTTAACCAACGTAGTTAAAGAAGGCAACAAGCGTTTAGACGTTGTTAACCGCATCACCAGCAACGCTTCCGCTATTGTTACCAACGCAGCTCGTTCTTTGTTTGAAGAACAACCCCAATTGATTGCTCCTGGTGGTAACGCTTACACCAACCGTCGCATGGCTGCTTGCTTGCGTGACATGGAAATTATCTTGCGTTACGTCACCTACGCAATTTTAGCCGGTGATGCTAGTGTTCTTGATGATCGCTGCTTGAATGGTTTGCGCGAAACCTACCAAGCTCTGGGAACTCCTGGATCTTCTGTGGCTGTGGGCGTGCAAAAAATGAAAGATGCTGCTGTAGCTGTAGCTAACGATCCCAACGGGATCACCAAAGGTGATTGCAGCCAGTTGATCTCTGAAGTAGCTAGCTACTTTGACCGTGCTGCGGCTGCTGTTGCTTAATATCACTGAGAAATTCCAGTACCAAAAAAATTTACGAAATACGAAGGAGATTTTAGAAGATGGTTAAAACACCAATTACCGAAGCGATCGCATCTGCGGATACCCAAGGACGTTTCTTAAGCAACACCGAACTACAAGCAGTTAACGGTCGTTATGTTCGTGCTATTGCTAGCATGGAAGCTGCTCGCGCGTTGACATCTAACGCCCAAAGCTTGATTGATGGTGCTACCCAAGCTGTATACCAAAAATTCCCCTACACCACCCAAACACCAGGGCCTCAGTTTGCTGCTGACAGCCGTGGTAAGGCTAAGTGCGCTCGTGATGTCGGTCACTACCTACGCATTGTTACTTACAGCTTAGTTGCTGGTGGTACTGGCCCCATGGATGAGTTTTTGATTGCTGGCTTGGCTGAAATCAACAGCTCCTTTGATTTGTCCCCCAGCTGGTACGTTGAAGCAATCAAATACATGAAAGCTAATCATGGTTTGAGTGGACAAGCTGCTAACGAAGCTAATACCTACTTTGACTATGCTATCAACGCATTAAGCTAGATAGTCTCTTGCCCGGGGAAGGATGCAATTTCTGGATGGAGTGAGTCACGCTTTGAGGTTAACCAAAAAACCGTTCTGACTCATCTAGCAGTTGGATCTGGCTCCGGGCAAAGTTTTATTGAAAAGCTTTAGTAAACTCGGCACTCGGTAAAAATAGCCGAAATGCAAATCAACAGGTGAAGCAAAATGGCAATTACAGCAGCAGCATCCAGGCTAGGAACAGAGCCTTTTAGTGATGCACCTCGATTAGAACTGCGCCCCAATGCCAGCAAAGATGAAGTTGAAGTTGTAATCCGGGCTGTTTATCGGCAGGTTTTGGGTAACGACTATTTGATGGCGTCGGAACGTCTGGTAAGCGCTGAATCACTCCTGCGAGATGGTAACCTGACGGTGCGGGAGTTTGTCCGCAGCGTTGCCAAGTCAGAACTCTACAAAACTAAGTTTTTTTATCCCAATTTCCAAACCAGGTTAATCGAACTTAACTACAAACATCTCCTGGGTCGCGCCCCCTATGATGAATCAGAGGTGGCTTACCACTTAGATTTGTACCAGAGCCAAGGCTACGACGCGGAAATTGACTCCTACATTGACTCACCAGAGTACCAAAATAACTTCGGTGATCATATTGTCCCATATTATCGTGGGTTTGAAACCCAACCAGGGCAAAAAACAGTAGGCTTTACCCGTCTATTCCGCTTATACCGGGGTTATGCCAACAGCGATCGCGCTCAGGTAGAAGGTGCTAAATCCCGTTTAGCCCAGGATTTAGCTAGCAATAAAGCCTCTTCAATTGTAGGGCCATCAGGCAGCAACGATAACTGGAATTTCCGTGCTGCTTCAGATGTAGCTCCCAAAAAGGCTTTAGGAAATGCAGTGGGTACGGGCGATCGCGTCTACCGCATTGAAGTAACAGCAATCCGTGGCCCTGGTTATCCCAGTGTCAGACGGAGCAGTACAGCAATTATCGTACCTTATGAGCGACTTTCTGACAAGATTCAGCAAATCCACCGACAAGGCGGCAAAATTGTCAGCATCACCTCAGCTTAAGGTAGGGTTACTCACATCGTACAGGAGATATAGCAGTAATGTTCGGTCAAACCACACTTGGGGGCGGTAGCGTTTCTTCATCGGCCAGCCGAGTATTTCGTTATGAAGTTGTAGGCTTGCGCCAAAACGCAGAAACTGACAAGAATAAATTCGATATCCGTCGCAGTGGTAGCGTGTTTATCACAGTGCCATACAGTCGGATGAATGAAGAAATGCAACGGATTAACCGCCTAGGTGGCAAAATCATCAATATTTCCCCATTGAGCGCCATAGAAAACTAATATCCTGGCAATGAGAGAACCCACTGCGTCAGAATATTCAGCAGAAACCGCGCCTCAGTTGACACCAGAGGTAGCACTGGCTAACCTGCAATCATCAGATTTAAGTCTGCGCTATTACGCAGCTTGGTGGCTGGGTAAATTTCGCGTCCGCCGCCCAGATGTGATCAATGCCTTGATTGCAGCCTTAGAGGATGAAGCTGACAGAACAGAAATGGGAGGTTATCCACTGCGGCGCAACGCAGCCAGAGCATTGGGGAAGTTAGGTGATAATACAGCTATACCAGGGTTAATTAAGTGCTTGGAATGCCCTGATTTTTATGTGCGGGAAGCAGCAGCCCAATCTTTGCAAAAACTGCGGGAGAAAACTGCAGCACCCGCACTCATGAAAATGCTAGCTGGAGGTGTAGCCGAGGCAGTGCAAGTACCCGGCCGCCCTCATCTCAACCAGCCCTATGAAGCGGTAATAGAAGCCTTGGGAGCTATTGGTGCAACTGAGGCTATTTCTTTGATTTCACCGTTTTTAGAGCATGAAGTCCCAGGCGTAAACTGTGCCGCGGCTAGAGCAATGTACCAACTAACACAAGACCCCATTTATGGGGAGAGGTTAGTAAAAATGTTGTCTAGTGAGGACTTGAAATTGCGCCGTCTGGTCTTAGGAGATTTGGGCGCAATTGGCTACATAGGAGCAGCGGAGGCGATCGCCAGCACTAAGGCAGAAAATAGCTTTAAACTCATGGCCCTTAAAGGATTGCTAGAGCATCAACTCACCCCAGAGTCAGAAGCCCTATCCGTTTCTGACCATGCCATCCAGGTGATGAACTTAATGGATTCACTTTTGTGAACTAGCGCCACGTGACTGATGAACTAATCCGTGCCGTCGCCCTGGCAGATACACCAGAAAAAATGGTGGCGGCAGTAAAAAACTTGGCAGCAGTCCCAGATGTTGCTGCCATTCCCACATTAATCGCAGTATTTGGTTATAACAACCCCACAGCTGCAACAGTGGCCGTGGCTGCACTAACAGCTATGGGAGCAATAGCAGTACCACAACTGTTATCCCTTGACGATTATAACTACGGCGCACGGGCTTATTCTATTCGCACCTTAGCGGCGATCGGCGACCCCCGTGCATTAGACGTTTTAATCACAGCAGCAGCCACAGACTTTGCTCCCAGTGTTCGCCGGGCTGCTGCTCAGGGTCTGGGAAATTTAGATTGGCATCAACTTAACTCCCCCCAAAGGGAGACAGCATTAAAAAAAGCTTTAGAAACCTTGCTGTTGATTTCCCAAGACTCAGAATGGTCAATCCGTTACGCTGCGGTAGTCGGTCTACAGGCTTTGGCTCAAATCCCCGATTTGCAGCCGCCCATCCACACCAGACTCCAGCAGATGTTAACTACTGACGACGAAAAGGCAATTCGCGCTCGTGTACAACTAGCCATTTCATAACTTTTGCCTCTCATATCATAAAACAGGGAAAAAGTAAATATGTCAATACCACTGCTAAATTATGCACCTACTACCCAAAATCAGCGGGTAGAAGGCTACGAAGTCCCCAATGATGACACACCAACCATTTATCGCTTGTCAGATGCTACCTCAGATAAAGATATTGATGCCATTATTTGGGCAGCATATCGGCAAATCTTCAGCGAACACTTAATTATTGCCAGCAACCGCCAGCAGTTCCTGGAATCTCAACTGCGCAATCGCTCAATTAACGTCCGTGATTTTATCCGGGGTCTGGGTAAGTCCGAAGTCTACCGCACACAAGTAGCAGATATCAACACCAACTACCGCTTAGTTGACATCACCTTAAAGCGGTTTTTGGGACGGGCCGCTTACAACAAAGATGAAGAAATTGCTTGGTCAATTGTGATTGGTACTAAAGGCTTACACGGTTTCATCGATACCCTGTTAGACAGTGAAGAATATCTGCAAAACTTTGGTGATGATATCGTCCCTTACCAACGCCGTCGGTATAAAGACAGACCCTTTAACTTAGTTAATCCCCGCTACGGTTCCTACTGGCGCGATCGCATGATGTTACAATCCTTCGGTGGTCGTTCCTTCTATACCGCCCGCACCACCGGGGTTGCTAGCAAACAGGAGATTCGGCGGGTAATTCCTGCCAATTTCATGGACATGGCCGGGAAAATGATCACTGGCGAACGTAACTATCAAAGAACAGTAGCTACAGTCACCTCCCAAATCAAAGATATCAAGATTCCCGACAACTCCCGCGAAGTCGGTACGCCTCAACCCACTGTCAAACCTGTAGCTGTTGCTCTACCTTATCGTTATATTCCCGGAAATCCCACGAATTAAGGCATGAGTTTGTCATGGCTCGATCCATAGGACTATAAACCACCCATGGACAGAGATCACACACTTGATTTATGTGATCTCTGGGAAAATTGCAGTCGGTGCTTAGGACCCATACAATTGATCATTGAATATTAGCAACCGTAATGACAATTCCTTTATTACAATACAAACCTAGTTCCCAAAACCAGCGCGTTGCTGGTTACGAAGTCCCCAATGAGGATACTCCCAGGATTTACCGCAGCGAAGACTGCTCTGTTGATAGTGAGTTCCAAGAATTAATTTGGGCCGCTTATCGCCAGGTTTTTAGTGAGCATGAAATCCTCAAGTTTTATCGCCAAACTAACCTGGAATCTCAGGTCAAAAATAGAGCTATTACTGTGCGCGACTTGATCCGGGGTTTGGCTAAGTCCGAAGCCTTGCGGAATTTGGTAGTAGAGACTAACTCTAACTATCGTCTTGTGGAAATTGCCCTCAAACGCCTCTTAGGTCGTGCTTCCTACAACAAAGAGGAAGAAATTGCTTGGTCAATCAAAATAGCTACCCTGGGTTGGGATGGTTTTGTCGATGCTTTAATCGACTCTCAAGAGTATCAAAGCAACTTTGGCGACAATATAGTTCCCTACCAACGCCGGCGCTACAAAGATAGACCTTTTAATTTAGTCACACCCCGCTACGGTAATTACTGGCGCGACAAATTGGAAGAAGCCCGCTATAAAGCAGGGGACATCAAGAACTTTATGGAATTAGCTAATTCCATTGAAATTAAGACACTCAAATTTACACCAGTTAACCTAGATAGCATCCAAATTCCAGATATGACAAGGGATACCAAACCCCAAGGTATACCCATCTCCATCAATTCCAGCGCCAATTTCCCCCTGGGGTAAATACCTGTTGATAGTAAATTGCTGCCCAATCAGCTCTACCGATCAACATAATGCGGGACAATAACATAGGGAATCAGGCCTCCTTGAATTTTCCCAGCTAGCTTTTTGTTTAATAATTAATTCAGAGGAATAACCCAGTATGTCTGTGCCATTACTTCAGTACAAACCCACCACTCAAAATAACCGAGTCACCAGCTTTGGTATAGCTGACCAGAATGAAGATACACCATATATCTACCGAATTGAAGATGTCAGTTCTTACACTGATATCCAGAGCATCATTTGGGCTGCTTATCGCCAAGTCTTCAGTGAACATGAAATTCTCAAGTTCAACCGCCAAAAAGCTCTGGAATCTCAACTGAAAACCGGTGCTTTATCTGTGCGTGACTTCATCAGAGGTTTAGCTAAGTCTGAAGCCTTCTATCGTTTAGTTGTCAGTGTCAACAACAACTACCGTTTAGTAGACATCACCCTCAAGCGTTTATTAGGCCGTGCTTCCTATAACAAAGATGAACAAATTGCTTGGTCAATTGTCATTGCTACCAAGGGTTTTGGCGGCTTTGTGGATGCTTTAGTAGATAGTGAAGAATATACCAAAAACTTTGGGGATAATATCGTACCCTACCAGCGCAAACGCATGGAAGGTCGTCCCCACAACTTAGTGACACCTCGTTACGGCGAAGACTTCCAAGAAAAAGCCGGTACGGTTCAGACCGATTGGCGCTTCACTTTGGAGAAGTTCTATACCCGCAAGTTCCAAGAAAAACGCCTGGCAGAAGGTGATCCACGCAAATATGCTGATATGGCAGCAGCAGTTGGTGGTAAAGGCAACTATGCCCAAAAGCTTTCTGCATTTGATATTGATTATCTCAATGCCGTTCCCTACCGCAGTGGTAGTAGACGCTAAGATTAAATATCTAACTGTCTAAAACTCAAATTTTATACTGGGTCTAGTTTTTGCCTTCATGTAACGACAGGTTTACAGTTTTTCTGGGACTTTGGCGTTATGTTAAGTGGAAACTAGACCCAGTAGCTTTTAAGCTGGTAAATCTGTCAAGGATTAGTCAAATGCTCAAAGAACTTCATTTAAAGTCTGTAGGACCTGCTTCGCAATTTGATATTGAATTTGCCAATAGACTGAACATTTTTACTGGTGATAATGGACTAGGTAAAAGCTTTTTACTTGATGTTGCTTGGTGGGTAATGACGGGAAACTGGGTAGACCAACCCGCTTATCCACAAACAAATACAGATGAATTACCCAAAATTATTTCTAAAATTAATAGCAAGAATTGGCAAATACTTTTCCCTGAAATAAATGTTGAAGGTAGCTTTAATTTTTATGAACAAAAATGGCAAAGAACTCTATCTTTACGTGATTTATCCAAAAATATTGTGATTTTTGTTCGTGTTGATGGTGGTTTTTCACTCTTTGACCCGGCTCGCCAGCGCGATTTAGCCTATAATTTTGATCCGGATACACTTTGGAATGGCTTAAAGTTAAAAGGTAAAGTTGTTTGTAATGGTCTCATTGATGATTGGGTTAAATGGCAAAATCAACCTCTAAAAACACCATTTGAACTATTATCTCTTGTCATTAAAAAACTGGCACCTCGTCCTGATGAATGGATAGAAGTAGGAGAACCAAAGCGAGTATCTGTGGAAGATGTCCGTGATATTCCTACAATTAATCTTCCTTATGGAAATATTCCTATTATTCAAGCATCAGCAGGAATGAAACGGATTTTGGGACTGGCTTATTTATTTGTATGGGCTTGGTATGAACACCAAAAAGCTTCAGAGATCCGGAAACAAGAACCAATGAATCAAATAGTTTTACTAATTGATGAAGTTGAGTCTCACTTACATCCACGCTGGCAAAGAGTTATATTACCGTCTATTTTAACAGTCATCAATCAGTTAGATCCCAATCTGAAAATCCAAGTTTTAGTAACAACTCATTCACCCTTGGTACTTGCTTCCTTAGAACCAATTTTTGATGGAGACCAAGACAAGTTATTTTTATTTGAACTACTAGGCGAAACAGTTTCCTTGAATGAAATATCCTGGGTTAAACAAGGGGATACAGTTGGGTGGTTAACATCAGAAATATTTGGACTCAAACAAGCTCGTTCTCAACAAGCGGAAATGGCAATTGAAGCCGCAGAAGCATGGATGCGCTATGATGATATGAATAATTTTCCAGAATACTTGAGAACCCAGCCGCAAATTCATCAGGAATTGCAAAAACTTTTACCAGGACACGATCCTTTTTGGCCTCGTTGGATAGTAACAGCAGAAAAAAGAAGCAATGCTGGATGATCAGGGGCATAGTCAATATGTTAAAATTTAATCCTCCGCCAGAACCGTCAGATTTTGATGCCCAGGTACGACAGACAGGTAATAATTGGTTAGCCAAAAATACAAATACTAAAAAAAGACCAAAAGATTTTTGGTCAAAATTCAAAATCCATTTAGCCGATGGTTTTGGTAGCGTTTGTGCTTATACTGCCATGTTTGAACCTGTTGGGACTGTAGATCATTACCTTTGTTGTCAAAATCATCGGCATTTGGCTTATGAATGGAGTAATTATCGTTTTGCTTCTGCTTGGATAAATAGTAGCAAAGGTACTCTTGATGATAAAGTGCTTGACCCGTTTTTGCTAGAGGATGATTGGTTTGAAATTTTGTTACCTTCCCTGCAATTAGTCTTAACTGATGCAGTTCCACCAGAGGAAAGATCAAGAGCGGAATTTACTTTGCAACGATTACATTTGCGGGATGATGAGCGAGTTATCCGTCAGCGTCAACAATGGTATCAGCTTTATCTAGATGGTGAAATTACTTTGACAGGTTTAGAACGGAAAGCGCCGCTCATTGCTCGTGCAATTAAAAAACAGCATTAATTAACAGGATAAATCCGGCATAATTGTGTCTTTGAGAATAGCACCCTTGAGGTGAGCATTTTGGAGTTTAGCACCCCTCAAATTAGCCCCTGCTAAATTAGCCCCTGCTAAATTAGCTCCCGTGAGGTTAGCCCATGTCAAATTAGCACCGGTCAAATTAGCTTCACTGAGGTTGGCTCGTAATAGGTAAGCTCCACTCAGGTGAGTTTGGTGTAAATTAGATTTGTAAAAGTTAGCTTGATAAAGATAAGTTCCGTTTAATTGGGCGTGGTATAAATTGGCTTCACTTAAATCAGCAGCAATTAAATTCGCTGCAATGAAATTTGCAAAACTCAGGTTAGCTCTGATTAACTGCGCCTTACCTAAATCAGCATCTCTAAAGTTAGCGTCTGTGAGGTCAGTTCCAATCAGGTTAGCTGCAACCATGATCGCCCCTTCCAGATTTGCACCACTCAAGTCAGCCCCAATCAGATGAGCATCACTTAAATCTGCTTGGGTAAGTATCGCACCAGTTAACTTCGCTACAGTCAAGTTAGCCCCCCTGAGATTAGCTTCTATGAGCTTGGCTTGGTGCAGGTTAGCGCCACTGAGGTCAGCATGACTCAGGTTAGCTCGCACGAGTAAAGCATGACTTAAATTGACTTTACTTAAGTTCACCCCTTGGAGGTGAGCGCCTCTGAGGTTGTTTCCTTGTAAGTTGGCGGCGCTAATATCTACTTTCACCAGGGGATTTTGCTGTTTCCATTCTATCCATGTCACCGCACCTGCTTTGAGTAAAGCCAGATGCTCTTGATTTGCCATTTTTGCTCCTTTACTCATTGACACTCTGGGGGTTGGGGCGACCGGGGACATTTTCAATCGCTGCTAATGCTCCGGCCGCACCTGCGAGGATATCCTGTTCCGCACCACCTAAATACAACCGTCCAAAACTTCCTACAGCTTGCACTTCCAGAATATTAATTCCCGCGGCTTTCTCGGCTTCATTAGCCGCTAGAGCGGCGTAAGCTGCGGGCTGAACTTCTAATACATATAGTGTTTGTCCTGCAAGTAGTAGCTGTCCTCGCCGTGTACGATTAATTAACTGGGTCTGGTAAGCATCGATGTTGCGGATAATCTGGTTAGAAACTACGCGGGGTTTGAGACATTCCTCTTTTTTCACTCCTAGTGTTGCCAAAATCGCCTGACCTGCAGCGCGGGTTTCTCCTTGGGAGCTAGAATGAATTTCTAATAAACCATATAGTCGTTCAACTATCTGCACTCCTGGACGCACGGAGGCGGATTTGAGTGCTACATCGGTAATGCGATTAATTTCAATACCCGGAGAAATTTCAATCCACAGTGATGTATCCCCCGGTAATGGTAGAAAACCTTGGGCTACTGTTCCCATATAGGCTGCATGTTGAGGTTGCAGGCTGTCGAGAAATACAAAACTGCGTAATTCTATTCCCAAGGTGATGCTCTCCAGTCATGTGGATAAAAGTTATGTTTGGCAATTTATCAGTGTGATCCTAAACTACCATAACCCTAAGTACCCCTCAATCCCTACTCATTTATCCTTGCAATAGGAAAGAATCACATAACGGACTATTCCTAAACGACTAATCCGTTCAGCAACTGCTGTGGAATTTGCTGACTGCTGATTACCACTCTCAGACTGAAGTCGCTTGAGAAGGGGATAGGTTGGGAGGGTATTAGGGGTGATGTCTTCCTTGAATATGGGTGTAAAACCTGTACTTTGGGCAAGTTTTCTATAAGCATTGAGGGTGAAACTGCTGTCAACAGGTCCGTAGGTGTTACCAATGAAGGGACTGAGCAATTTACCGCCAATTTTCATGAAGGGATAGACAAATTGGAGAGGTACAAAATCACAGATGGCGAGTTTTCCCCCTGGTTTGAGAACTCGCCATGCTTCTTGGAAAAACCTTTGACGACTGGGAAAATGAAAGATACACTCAACAGCCAGAACTAGGTCAAAGGAGCTATCTGCAAAGGGTAGTTGACAAGCATCCCCTTCTATAAATTCTATCTGGTTATGATTTTGGGGGTGAACTTGTTCTTTAGCTCTAGCGAGTTGACGAGGGTCAATATTTAAACCAACTAGCTGTAAATTCTCAAAGCGATCGCTAAGACTAGAAATTGTCCCACCGAAGCCACAACCACAGTCAAGAATCTTTTGTCCATCTCCCGCACCACCCGCATCACACACCCGGCGAGTTAAATTTTCTGCTGCTAATGCAAAGTCTTGTGCGGAACCATCGGCTGTGCTGGGATTCTCCCAATAACCCCAATGTACATGAAGACCAAATCCCGTAATTACTTCGGTATTTTTCTTTTCAAAGTCCTCAAATAACTGGTCAAAATATGGTAATACAATTTTTGGCTGATTAGTCATTTACTTTCGTTAAAACTAATACCACATTTTACCAGGAATTAGCGGCAGCGTGAAAGCCCCTGAGAAGCAGCAACGTAGTTGCGTACTTCGTGCTTCAGACAGGGGATGAAACGCGACTCGGCAGGTTTTAACAAATCTCAGTTTAATATAAGGATTAGTGTGATATTTTTGGTGAGCTAAGTGTGGTTAGCAGTAGCACTGACCAGGGGACTTTAATATCTGGGATGAAATTCGAGTATTTTCTGATTGCGGGTAAGGCTGCGGGTATAATAAACTTGAGGGAACGTAGGGATGCCGGGCGATCGCCTTGTTGGTCTACAATTCCATATTGTTGCGCTAGTTCCGCCACAATCTGCACTTTTCCTGTGCGCTGCATTATATTCGCATCAGCAGCCAAAGCTGCAATCACTCGACCTGTCAATAAGGGAGTTTCCCAGTTATAACGGTCAACAAAGACTGAGTTTCTCGGGTCAGTCACATTTTGTGCTCCTATCTCATCTGCTAAGGCGGAAATATGCTCAGTACCCACAATCCCCGGCCACAGGTCAACAGAGGCGACATTATCGGGTTTAAGTTCCACCCCCATATCAGCTACCAGGCGGTCACAGGCGGCTTTTCCCACACCATAGGCGACACCGAAAATGGGGGACATACCCCCCCAAGAGGAAATAGTACAAATTAATCCTTGGCGACGTTGCACCATCATCCGTGCTGCAAAAATGCTGGCAACGTAGTGACTACGCAGACCGACATTATTAATATTATCCCACAGATCAGGTTCACACTCCCAAAAAGACTTTCCTTGAGTATCTCGTAAAGACTGGACTCCTGAGAAAGCGTTATTAACCAGTAAATCTAGTTGTCCGTCTTGCTCATCTTGGATGCGTTCAAACAGCGATCGCACTTGCTGATCATTGCTATGATCTACCTGGACGGGAATACATATACCTCCGGCTTCCTCTACGGCCCCTTGGGTATGATTCAGATTACCGGAAATTCCCCCCACAGTATCAAAATTATCTAAACTCCGTCCGGTAATATACACAGTTGCCCCAGCTTCACCCAGTGCAATAGCAATTCCCTTGCCAATTCCCCGGCTTGCACCTGTGACTAAAGTCACTTTTCCCTGAAGATTCTTCATGATTACAGACTAAAAAAGGGGATTAGGATTTACCATAGCAGAAAACAGGGCAGGAAAAAAGTTCTGATCCGGTGGTCACCAGTCCCGAAGTTGCCAACAAAGGAGTTATCAGTGGTATTACAAGCCCAAACCAGCACCTACGAAGCTAAAACTCAAGAAGTTGCTCGACAGCTTCTGGTCGCTACCCAAGAAAATCGCTCGTTTTTAGGTTCCCTACGCGATCAGATGCGCTGGGATGATAAACTGCTAGCCTGGGCAATGAGTAATCCTGGTTTACGGGTACAATTGTTTCGTTTTATTGACACATTACCCGCTTTACATAGTAAATCAGAAATTGCCGCACATTTGCAAGAATATTTAGGGGCAGAATCTGTAGAATTACCTTCAGCCCTCAAGGGGATGTTGAATTTTGCTCACCCTGATTCTATGCCGGGACAAGTTGCGGCGACAACTGTTTCTACGGCTGTGGAAACTTTAGCCCATAAATACATTTCTGGGGAGAATATTAAACAGGTTATCAAAACAGTTGAACGACTGCGAAAAGAAAAAATGGCTTTCACCATTGATTTACTCGGTGAGGCGGTGATTACTGAAACTGAAGCCCAGTCTTACCTAGAACGCTATTTAGAATTGATGCAACAACTAATAGAAGCATCAAAGAATTGGGGGGTAATTCCGGCTATTGATGAAGCTGAAGGATACAATATACCACAAGTTCAGGTTTCTGTCAAGTTAACAGCGTTTTATTCCCAATTTGATCCTTTAGACCCTCAAGGAAGTGAGGAGAAAGTTAGCGATCGCATTCGGATTTTATTACGTCGGGCGCAAGAGTTAGGGGCATCTGTGCATTTTGACATGGAACAGTACGCCTACAAAGATTTAACTTTAACTATTCTGCAAAAATTACTTTTAGAAGATGAGTTTAGACAACGTACAGATATTGGTGTGACCATCCAAGCATATCTGCGTGACAGTCTAGAGGATGGGAAAAAGTTAATTTCTTGGTTACAACAGCGCGGTTATCCCCTGACAGTGCGTTTAGTTAAGGGTGCATATTGGGATCAGGAAACTATTAAATCAGAACAAAAACACTGGCCACAGCCAGTTTATAACGATAAAGCCGCCACAGATGCCAATTTTGAAGCCATTACCCAGCTATTATTAGAAAATCACCAATATGTCTATACTGCTATTGGCAGTCATAATGTGCGATCGCAAGCTCGCGCTATTGCCATAGCCGAAAGTTTAAATGTCCCCCGTCGTCACTTTGAAATGCAAGTGTTGTATGGGATGGGGGATAAGTTGGCTAAAGCCTTAGTTAATCAAGGTTATCGCGTCCGGGTTTACTGTCCCTATGGTGAGTTATTACCGGGGATGGCTTATTTAATTCGGCGGTTGTTGGAGAATACAGCTAATAGTTCATTTTTGCGGCAAAATCTCGAGAACCGCCCCATTGAAGAGTTGTTAGCACCCCCAAATGTGAATTTGTCTGAGGACAAAGCCCAAATACGCCCAGAAGCAGGGGGGTTTGTTGGTGCTGCAGATACGGATTTTGCACAGGAGGAGCACAGAAATATGTTGACGACGGCTTTGGCTGGGGTGCGGGAACAGTTGGGTCGGGTTTATTTACCTTTGGTGAATGGGGAGTATGTCAATACTCAGGAGTTAATTGATTCGGTCAATCCTGCTAATTTTAGCGAGGTAGTAGGTCAGGTTGGTTTAATTAGTGTGGCACAAGCAGAAGAGGCGATGCAAGCTGCTAAGGCTGCGTTTCCTGGGTGGCGGCAAACACCAGTACACGAACGTGCTAGGATTGTGAGGAAGGCGGCTGATTTGATGGAGTTACGTCGGTCTGAGCTTGCAGCTTGGATTGTTTTGGAGGTAGGTAAGGTTGTTAAAGAAGCAGATGCTGAGGTTTCTGAGGCTATAGATTTTTGTCTTTACTATGCTGAGGAAATGGAACGCCTAGATAAAGGTGTAAACTATGACGTATCAGGTGAGACGAATCGTTATATATACCAACCTAGGGGAATTGCAGTGGTGATTTCTCCCTGGAATTTCCCTTTAGCGATCGCCTGTGGTATGACTGTTGCAGCCCTGGTTGCAGGTAATTGTACCCTGCTCAAACCGGCGGAAACCTCCTCTGTAATTACCGCGAAATTCACAGAAATTTTAGTAGAGGCGGGTATTCCTCAAGGTGTATTTCAATACTTACCAGGTAAAGGTTCCCAAGTAGGTGCTTACTTAGTAAATCATCCTGATACTCATATCATCGCCTTTACTGGTTCTCAAGAGGTGGGTTGTCGCATTTATGCAGAAGCAGCTACCCTCAAACCAGGACAAAAGCACATGAAGCGAGTAATCGCGGAAATGGGCGGGAAGAATGGAATTATCGTAGACGAAAGTGCTGATTTAGATCAAGCTGTTGTGGGGGTGGTACAGTCAGCATTTAGTTACAGTGGACAAAAATGTTCTGCCTGTTCCCGGGTAATTGTACTCGAACCGATATATGATGCTTTTGTCCAGAGGTTAGTAGCAGCCACAAAATCCCTGAATATCGGAGCCGCAGAGTTACCTAGTACCCAAGTTGGACCGGTAATTGATGCTCAAGCACGCGATCGCATTTTGGCATATATTGCCACGGGTAAGACACAAGCCCAAGTCGCCTTGGAAATGACCGCACCTACACAGGGGTATTATATCGGTCCAGTCATCTTTAGTGAAGTACCACCTGATGCCACCATCGCCCAACAAGAAATATTCGGCCCAGTCCTGGCGGTAATTAGGGTCAAAGATTTTGCCCAAGCGTTAGCAGTGGCTAACAGCACCAACTACGCCCTGACGGGGGGACTATACTCTAGAACACCCTCCCACATTCAACAAGCACAGACAGACCTGGAAGTAGGAAATGTCTATATTAATCGTAATATTACAGGTGCAATAGTTGCCAGACAACCCTTTGGGGGGTTCAAACTTTCGGGGGTAGGTTCCAAAGCGGGAGGACCAGATTATCTGCTGCAATTCCTAGAACCGCGGACGGTGACAGAAAACATTCAACGCCAAGGGTTTGCACCCATCCCCGGCGCTGAATAGAAAAATCAAAAATTATCTTTGTTGAAGGGAACAGGGAACACCGGAACAGGGAACACACCCAACACACCGAAACAATCAAATCCAGTCACCTTTCCCTGATAAAGGGAAAGGTGAGGGTGGGGTCAAATAATATTCGATACACTAATCATGACTTGACAAAAACCTTCCTAAAACTTCAAACCCCAACCCGCGACAGCCAAAATACCCCAACCAATAATCAAAGCCACACCACCCAGGGGGGTGATTGCGCCGAGCTTGTTCAAACCAGTGACACTGAGGGCGTACAAGCTCCCAGAAAAAATGCCAATGCCAATGATAAATAACCACCCACTAGCTACTAACATGGGTTGAGGTGATGCTGTACGACTAATTAGTAAGGCTATTAACAAAAGTGCCAAAGCGTGGTACATTTGATAACGAGCGGCTGTATCGAAAATTTCCAGCGATCGCTCACCGATTTTACCTCGCAAAGCATGAGCAGCGAAAGCACCTGCGGCTACAGATAAACCACCTAAAACAGCAGCTAGGCTGACAAAAACTTGTGCCATTGCTAATGATGATTGATTCTAGATCTCAAAATGATATGATACTCCCCCTGTTTCACTGACATGAAAATCCCCATTGAATTCTTTAGCTTTCATATCTAAGTACTCTCTAGCTGTAGCTGCTGGTAGTTGACAATTCATCGCCAAGCCTAAAACAGTGACGCGCCCGTTATTTTCTTGTAGCATTTGATAAAAAGTGGATTGTAGGCGATCGCTTAGTTGCTTCTGCAGTGCTTTTTGCTCATTTTTGCTCTGACGATATAACCCCAAGCTTAACCAACCACCTAACACCATTGTGGGTATACCAAAGATCATCCCATTTCTGGCGGTATTATCCAGGTAATAAACAGCAGGTTGATTAATAAACTCCTTGACTAAAGCCTGATTATATGGTTTGGAAACCGGCTTAAGGACAGATTTTTTCTCAAGTGTTGCTGAAACTGATAGTGTCAAAAACATGAATCCCAGTGTCAATAGCCAACCCGCAGCCAGTTTTTCAGCAGTCTTCATAGTGTCACATCAGATTTTAAACTTTGCTTGCGATTTTAGCTTGAGTTGTGAAAAGCTTCCAGGGTATTAAACTAGGGTGGGTGAGACCAGCATCACCCACCATGCTCCTGAAAACAGCAGTTTAGGTAAAATATGTCAATTTATTTGCGCGTAGCCTCGAGTAGACGGGAGTAATAAAAACGAGTTTTAGTCATAGCTTGGCGCTTGATTGCAAAGCCGTTATTTTCCAAGATTTTCACCACATCAGTCTCACGGTGGAGATAAGCGCGAGTTGCTTTACTCGGTCCAGGAAAGAAACTACCAATTTTCTTGAGTATACTTAAAGCACAGGTCTTGGGCGCAAAACTGATAATTATTCTGGACTGTGCTAAAGAACAAAGATGGGAAATCATCTGGTCTGCTTTCTCTTGGGGGTAGTGAATGAGAACATCCAAGCAAATCACAGTGTGGTAACTACCACTCAATGATTCTAAATCCTGAACAGCGAAAGTAGTATTTTCGGCATTTTCCAAAGTGGCTAAAGCTCTATCCTTAGCTTCCGTGACCATTTTCTCAGAAATATCGCTGGCGTATATCTTAGCACCATTTTTTGCCAATGGGATGCTGAGACTACCTACCCCACAACCAGCATCGCAGATTGATAACTCTGATAAATTCCCATCATCTTTGAGCCACCCAATAACTGTATCTACGGTTTGCTGGTGTCCATTGCGGATATCTAACTGGACTTTATTAACTTCCCCATCCCCGTAAATGCGTCGCCACCGGTCAAAGCCTGTAGAATTAAAATATTCGCGAACAATGGTTTTATCGTCAGCTACGTTCATAAACTTAAATCTTCAAGTGTTCCCAATCTTTAAAATTATCATTAATACCAAGGCCTCGAATACTCTACAATATTTTTTTTAGAAGTTCTTTTCCTCATGTACGACAAACCAACTATAGATAATAGCCGATTTCTCTGGTTGTTTGGAGATTCAAGAGATAAAATTCTATTTTTTCTTTATCTCCAGCAAAAGCTTGCTGATTACAGCCAGGAGTAAGTTAGATGTTTTTCATTGACACTTCTCTATTTATCAATCATCTGACTAAACCCCCATTCTCTTGTTTTTTGTGGTTTTTTAGATTAAGATATAATCATACAATATAATTGCAGCCATCACTACATTATTCAGAAACATATTTTTTCATGAGCTTTTTAAATATCTGTATACAGTATATAGCAATCCTAAATGATTCATGAACAATTTCTGTTCCCTGTTCCCTGTTCCCTGTTCCCTTTCCTCACTCATAATTTCTCAAGTCAAATAGGATGACTATACATAATTGATTGACTAATTTAGCTTTATTGATTACCAATGACATCCAACTTCTTAACTGACAGTCCTATTATTCAATTTACAATTCTTCTAACAGTAATTTTTACTGTTCCGCCTATATTTGAGCGACTGCGAATACCTGGACTAGTAGGGTTGCTGGTAGCAGGTGTATTGTTAGGACAAAATGGGCTAAAATTATTACATTCTGATTCAGAAACCGTTAACTTACTCTCGGATATCGGCAAAGTTTACTTAATGTTTGTCGCAGGTTTGGAAATTGATTTAGAACAATTTCGCAAAACTAAAAATCGCTCAATTGTCTTTGGAATATTAACATTTTTAGTACCGTTAATTTCTGGGATCTTAGTCGGGAGATTTTTTAACTTTAGTTGGAATGCTTCGGTACTGATTGGTTCTTTGCTAGCCTCCCATACCCTCTTAGCTTATCCCATTGTTAGCCGTCTAGGAGTGGTGATGAATGAAGCAGTCACAGTCACAGTAGGGGCGACAATTTTCACTGACACAGCTGCTTTATTAGTATTAGCAATTTGTGTAGGAATTCATGGGGGAGAATTTTCTACCCTGAGCTTAATAACCCTATTAGGTGGACTAGCAATTTACTCTGTGATTGTCCTGTTTGGTTTTGATTGGGCTGGTAAAGAATTTTTTCGCCGTTCTGGAGATGAACAAAGTAATCAATTTCTCTTCATATTATTGGCTTTATTTCTCGCATCTGTAGGAGCGCAGATTGTGGGAGTTGAAAAAATTGTGGGTGCATTTTTAGCAGGTTTAGCAGTCAATGATGTTGTAGGACGTAGTCCAGTTAAAGAAAAAATTGAGTTTATTGGTAGCGTCCTATTTATCCCTTGTTTTTTTGTAGACATGGGACTGTTAATTAATATTCCCGCCTTTATCAAAACTCTCGGTTCTATTTGGTTAACATTAGTAATTGTCACTGCTTTGATTGGTAGCAAATTTATAGCGGCATTTTTGACCAAATTAATCTACCGTTACAGTAATGTACAAATGCTCACAATGTGGTCATTGTCATTACCACAAGTAGCCGCCACCTTAGCAGCATCCTTGGTTGCTTATCAGACCTTAAATCCTGCTGGTGAAAGGCTTATTAGTGAAGGTGTCTTAAATAGTGTAATTGTCCTCATGGTAGTTACTTCAATTATGGCGCCATTGATTACCACTCGATTTGCAGCTTTATTACAAGTACCCCAAACGGACTTTGAAACAGAAAGTTTAGCAACTTGGTGGGAACATCATGACGCACAACCCCTAGAACCAACTCAGCATCCATTCACTGTAGTAGTACCAATACATAACTCCCGCAACCAACGCTACTTAATTGAAATGGCGGCTTTAATAGCTCAACATCAGTCTGGAAAAATTTTACCATTAGCTATTAATAAAGCCCATGTTCACATGGATGACCCCCAATTAGGAATATCACTAGAGCAAAGTCAGCAAAGGTTGAAACTAGCTGAGGAAATTAGCGCCGAATTTAATGTTCAGGTTTCTACAGCAGTTCGCATTGATGATGATATAGCTTTAGCAATTAGTCGCACCAGTCGAGAACAAAATGCTAATTTAGTCGTGATGGGTTGGTCTCGCACCACAGGTTTACGTGCCAGATTATTTGGTAATGTGATTGATAGTGTTTTCTGGTCTTCTCACTGTCCAGTCGCGGTAGCTCGTCTGGTAAAAAGTCCCAAAACAATTGAGAGAATTATTGTCCCCATTGGAGATTTAAGACCTCAAACTATCAGCGCTTGGAAGTTTGCAGAAATGTTGGCTGATGTGAATCGGGCGGAGGTTGTACTATTACACGTCTCTAACAGCAAAACCCCTACTAATTTAGTAGAAGAATTTACAACTCAATTAACTGAAATTGTCTCTAAAAGTCACTTAAAGGTAAATACACATATCCGAACTATTGTAGATGATGATGTTGCTCAAACTATAGTTAGGGAAGCCCAAGGATTTGATTTAGCGGTGTTACGCTCCGTACGTTATCGTACCACAGGGGGATTAGCTGTTAGTCAAGTCACAACTCAGGTAATTGAAGAGTTAACCGGTTCTATTGTGTTATTGGGTGAAGCTCATCTTTGATTTCGGCTCTGTCAACAATTCATAATCTTTCCCAAGTTAGTTGTTTGGTAATTTCATCCCAACGCCAACGTAACAAACCAGTTTTGGGGTGGGAAATTATTCCTGGTAAATTCATAGCTTGTCTGGGTGCATTAGTAGCTAGGGCGATCGCACCTCCCACATCACAAATCCCCCACTTGACCAAGTTTTGCACTCCCACCAACAAGGGTAAAGTTGTCCCGGATAAAGTCCCATCTCCTAACCTTGCTGTACCGTTCTTCACTTCTATTTCCCTACTGTCCCAAGGATACACCCCATCAGGTAGCCCTAGGGGTGCGAGAGCATCACTGACTAAAAATAGTTTTTGCTGGTTGGCGCGCAGGAGAATATCTAACATCATGGGTGTAATGTGTTCACCGTCAGCAATGAAACCACACATCACATCAGGATGGGTAATCGCAGCACCTAGTAACCCCGGTTCCCGGTGGTGTAATGAGAGCATAGCGTTAAAAGCATGGGTTACCATGGTCGCCCCTTGGTTAAACGCCGCCTCTGCTTGGGCTGCTGTCGCCAGGGAATGCCCTAAACTAACAATTATCCCCAAAGAACGCAAATAGGGTATTACTTCCCCTGTACTGTCTAATTCTGGGGCTAGGGTGATTACTTTGACAATCTGGGGATAATCCCCTAAAACTCTGTTGACTTGCTCAATTGTCAGAGGTAGTAAATATTCTTGTGGGTGTGCGCCGCGCTTGTGGTAGTTTAAAAATGGACCCTCTAAATGTACTCCTAGGATCTTCGCACCTCCCCTTTGATTGGTGCTAAAATCGCCAATTATCCCCAGCGATCGCTGTATATTATCTATTGAGGTAGTAACTAAGGTTGGTAAATAGGCATCTATGCCCATATCCTCTAAAAAAAGGGATATTTTCGGCAATATATGGGAATTATCCCCGGTTAACTCTGGAAATGCTAAACCTAAAGCACCATTAATCTGTAAATCAACACCACCTAAAGAAATCCAATCACCAGCGACATCTAGTGAAGACCCACAACTAGAAGATTCTGGACTCATAGGGGTAATTTCCTCAACTACCCCTTGATGGTTAATACAGATGCGCTGTAAACCTTCATAACCAGGGACTCGCCCATTAATTATATTCTCTATCTCTGGTGGTAAAAATTCATCTGTGTTCATAATAAGTAAGAGGGGGAAGAGGGAACAGGGAACGGGGAACAGGGAACGGGGAACAGAGAAAGTGGGTCAAACAAGATTTGATACACTAATCATAACTTTTACAACATTCTCTCAAAGCAATTAATATATGGCTCCTCCTATTGGTATTATCATGGGTAGCGATTCCGACTTACCCACCATGAAAGATGCGATCGCAGTTTGTGCCGAATTTGGTATAGAAACTGAAGTGGCGATCGTTTCTGCCCATCGTACCCCAGAACGCATGGTTGAATATGCCCAAACCGCTCACCATAGAGGTATTAAAGTAATTATTGCCGGTGCTGGGGGTGCGGCTCATCTCCCCGGCATGGTAGCATCTTTAACACCATTGCCAGTAATTGGGGTTCCCGTAGCTACCCGGAATTTACAAGGGGTGGATTCCTTATATTCTATCGTACAAATGCCTGCGGGTATTCCAGTGGCTACAGTAGCCATAGGGAATGCTAAAAACGCCGGACTCTTAGCGGTGCAAATTCTCGCTACCCACCAACCAGAATTACTTGCTCAAGTTCAAGAGTATCGCCAGAGTCTAGCTGCATCAGTCATGGCCAAGCAAGCCAAACTAGAACAGTTGGGTTATCAGCAATATTTAGAACAATCAGGTTAATTTTTATCTTAGGGAACAGGGAACAGGGAACAGGGATTAGGGATTAGGGATTAGAGAACACACCGGAAGAAACAAAATCAAGTCCCATTCCCTT
>NZ_JAQMTM010000125.1:0-11358 GCF_028331085.1 Anabaena sp. CS-542/02 | reverse complement strand
TTTGAAAAGCCACGCGAATAGAAGTTTCTTTACGGGAACCGCCAAACTGGATAATTTTGGCTACTTCTGCTTGGTACTGGCTAATCAAAAGTCTGGACATGGGAAACTAGGGGATATACAAGGGTAGAAATTTCAATATAGGCGATCGCTGTTAGTAATTTAGCAGACAGTTTATTAAAATTTATACAAGTGTAAATAACTTTAAGTTAGAATAACTGTCAGGTTGTCATCTATCTTAGGGTAGAGATAAAACGGCCTCATAAGTATCGAGATAGAAGGGCGATCGCCCTACGTAGGTGTTTTTATCAGGTTTGACCCCACCCCCAACCCCTCCCATTACACTATTCATTACTCACATCTTTCTTAACAATCTTGAAACATTTATGTGGCAATGGTTTCAACGCTTGAAACTTTCCCTAATCTTGACAAAATGTACCTTATTCTTCTTGATAAAACCCTTATTTTATTGAGAATCATCAACGGAGGATTAAGGTTTGGGGGTTTGCGAGCGATCGCTCTCACGAATGTTAAGAAAGATCCGGTTAATGGATAGCCTTGTAAGGGGAGGGGACTGGATTTTATTGTTTTTTGCCTGTTCCCCAATCCTTCCGGTGTTCCCTAAGATAAAAATTACCTGTTGAAAACTTGACAAACATCCACTAAGAGCTTGATTTGGGTCTTGCGAGTATATCCCTAACATAAGTTAAAAAAGCTAGAGAGTTAAACTCTGCATTCTGACCGCGACTATATTTTAATAAAGCTAGTTGACCAATAGACTCATGTCCGATCAGGTTTTGATAAGGGTCTAACTTGATTTGAAGTTTACCCGAGTTTTCATGCTTTTGATAACGGGAGAAATGAAACAAAGTCAAGCATTGCAAAATCTCACTTTTTAAGTGACTGTCCTGATAAATTAGTCCGGTTCTAATATCCTTGTCATCCAGTACACCCTGATAAATATTCAGCAAAGTTGCGTAAGACATTACACCATTATAGTTGGTATCTTTACCAACTGCGATACCGTTAAACAAGTTGAAAAATACAATTGACTTTTTGCTACTATCTTCTACTAACTGTGTCAGTTCTACAGTATCTTGAATATATAATGATGTAGACTTGATTTTGTTTTCAACTTTGACCGCGTAGTATTTATCAAAAAACATGGGATAAATTTTAATATCATTCCTTTCCCTTGTCAAAGCCTTAATGACATTTGCAGACATAAAAAATAGTTCGTCCCTTTTAGTTTGAGTGATGTGTAATGTGCTGCTGTAAGGAACTTTTGCTATGTAAATAAAATGTCTGTAGCCTTGTTCATAGAGTTGATCTACATTCTCAACTATCACACTAGGATATGAAAACATATCTTCATGATTATCATAGTTCTCCGAAAATGTTCTCCATAATCTTAATGTCGCAGTTTGCGGTTGAATTCGGAAATCAATAATTTCCCCCATCAGGTTGGATTTTTTCGCTTCCATTCCCCATCTGCTATCACTACCGCGACTAGAAACTATAATCATTGCTAGTTTATCTAGTTCCCGAAATTGAAATTTCTCTCCAGGTGGGAAAGTAAATTTTTTTGGTAATATATGATACAAAGATGCTAAAGTATTAGGAATTTTAAATTTACCCTTTTCCGAAAACTCCTTAATATCTATTCCCTGGGAATTACTCCAATATCTTTCATTAAATAAATGGGATAATACACCGGTCAAGGAAACTATAAATTTTTCTATGGGTGGATCATTTTTCTTGTTGTTGAGGTGTATCCTTAAAATGGGAATAAATAAATTTTTTAATTGTCCTTCTAGTAAGACATACAAGCAGACGTAAGCTAGTAAGCTGTAGGTAATTTTGTAAATAAATTCTTGATGGGACTCTAGTTTCTGGGTTTCAGGTTTCCCAGTTTCTGGTTTTTTAGGATCTGGACGATAGGGAAATATTACCAACTTACGGTCTGATAAGTTTTTTGTAAAAAATTCATAGCAACTGTTAGCTGGTGCAAATACTACTGGTAAAACACTAATACCCTGACCTGTTATATCTATATCATATTGCATCTGAAAAGTTTCTCTATCATCAGTCTCAAAAAAGTAGATTTCACTGATAGTCATTTTGGCTGGGAGACTGACTATAAAGTTTTTATCTGTGGTTGCTTCCCCCAAATTGATATATTTAAGACAATCTTTAGGATTCTCCCGTAACAGAGATTTAAAAAATGTATCTCTATCAACAATAGTGTTAATATCTGCTTCTAAAATACTATTCTTGACAGAAATATGTAGGGGATATTCTCTGGTAGGGAAGGAAGTTTTCCGCTTGATCAGATTTGTTAAAACTCCCTTGAGAGTTTTGATTTTTTCTTTAACTTGAAACTTTTCAAACCCCTTAATAATGTTTCTAAATAGTTGTTTTTTATCTTCATCATTACTACCTTGCAATATTGGTAATACATATTTTTCCAGGTTAGTAATGGGGTTATATTCTAAATCATTCTGGGGATTCTTAGGATCTTGACGAGATGCAAATAAAAAGTAATATAAACAAGCTATCTTTAACACCTTTTCTACAAAGAGTTTTTTTCTAGATTCATCTTTAACCCCTTCTTTATGTTCTTCACTATCTGGGTTTAAAATCCTTTGATTATAATCAAAAACTGTTTTCCCTTTTTTATGGGCTTGGACTTGACCATCAAATTTCAACTTTAAACCAAAAATAAATTCTACTTTCTCGCGGTTTTCCTGTTCTGTTTCTCCTAGGTAACCCTCAATCAAGGGGATAATGGGAAGCATATCAAATGCTTCACCCCGAGAAAACATATCTTGGTAATTAACCTCTACTCCCTGATAGTTAACTATATATTCCCCGTCTGCTTTGTTGGTATTATTAATATAGTCATCTAATAATTTTAATCTTCTGATTAAGTCCTGTAAATATATTTTACCTTGCAAGTTGTTCTCACTAGCATTGTCATCAATATTTTCATAGAGAAATTCTAAATATTTGATTTTGGCTAACTTCTTTAATTTACCTAATGTTTGCTGGTTCACCAGATTTTCTAAGCGGTGAATATCTGATTGCTCATTTTTATCTAAGTTCTCTAAAATATCTTCTAGGTCATTCCTTTCCTCCGATGTAGGATCAAGTTGAACATCTATAAAGTTATTAATTCCCTCTAATAAGTGGGCGGTAAAATTACTGGGTTTGTCCACTGAGATTTTAACTTTATGGGCTTTAAGTAGTTGTGTGTGTTTTCCGTCGTTATTTCTAACTGTTAATCGCTGTTTTTGTAATTGGTTAGATGGTGGGAAATTATAGGCGAGGTCAAATTTACTTGATTGTTGGCGAAATGTCTTTAAATCTGCAATCAGTTGTGTGACAAATGTCAATCTATCTAAAGATAGATTTTGGCTCAAGTAGGATGTTAAATTGGATCTAACTAATTCAGTGATGTTACTTATTTGCTCTGGAAATCTATCTTGAGAGCCAGGGCTAAAATTGAGAGTAGCTGCACGTACTCCCTTAGCATTTCCTAAAGGACTATTCACTTGTGAAGTGGCGATTTCAGCAGCTATTTGATTAATATCCACCACTAACCATTGATGATTATTATTGGTTCTGAATATTTGGTTTTTCTCTAAGCTTTGACAGATTTTCGTTAGTAAGTCAGTATAATCGACATTTGCTAAATCAGGATTGATTGTAATTTTATTCACGTAAAGACCTCAGTATGTAAATATCTGCAATTGATATCTATGGATATATAGTCATCCTATTTGACTTGAGAAATTATCAGTGAGGAAAGGGAACAGGGAACAGGGAACAGGGAACAGAAATTGTTCATGAATCATTTAGGATTGCTATAGCAGGGGGCAGGGGGAAGCCTTGAAACGCTTGAATTTCAATGGTTTTATCTTCTGTTTATGTCCTAACCTCCTTGGCGGTTGCTATAATAAGCACAATTATAATTATACCCCATAGTGACCAGTGAAACAGTAGAAACTTAACCAAAAACAGCCATAAAAAAAGTCCAGTAATCAGGACTAAAAAAATAAGATGAAGATTGGGGAGGTCAATTCCTGAGAGTAATTCACAGCACAGGAAGAAAATTAAACCCAGGCGGCGATTTTCCCTAATAGGCCTTGAAATAGGCGCAATCCATCAGTATACCCCAGGGAAGCATCTGATGCTCTTTCTGGGTGAGGCATCATGCCTAAAACATTGCCTTGTCGATTGCAAATCCCGGCGATATTATTGAGTGAGCCGTTGGGATTGTCTCCTGCATAGCGAAAAACCACTTGACTATGATCTTCAAGGGCTGCTAAAGTAGACTTATCAGCATAAAATCGCCCTTCGCCGTGGGCAATAGGCAGAGTGATAGTTTCATTGGTAGTGTAGGCTTGAGTCCAAGGAATATCGTTACGCTCAACGGTGAGCGGAGCGCGATCGCAGATAAAATGTAAATTCTGATTTCTCGTCAAAGCTCCGGGTAACAGACCAGCTTCAGTTAATACCTGGAAACCGTTACAGATACCGAGAACAAATTTACCTGCTTGGGCGTGGTTAATTACCTGCTGCATCACAGGGGAGAAGCGGGCGATGGCACCACAACGCAGATAATCACCGTAACTAAAGCCACCGGGGATGATAACTACATCCAAATCAGTGATATCAGTTTCTTGATGCCAAACCATGCGAGTAGGCAGCCCCAGCAAATCTCTGGTAACATAAGCAACATCGCGATCGCAATTAGAACCCGGAAAAACCAAAACCCCAAATTTCATGATTTAGTGATTAATTCCTCTTAATTAGTTTTAATTAGTGTAGTGGGAGTGAGAGATGGGGACAGAGAAATTAATATGCTTCCCTGTTTCCCCATCCTGGATGCTAAATAACTCCTGTTTGTGTTTCCACCTCAATCAAATCAAAGCGATAATTTTCAATCACTGGATTTGCTAACATTTGGTCACAGATACGTTCAAGGTCTCGACGCGCCTTGATCTCCTCAGTAGAAGTGATGGTGAGTTCGATGTACTTCCCAATCCGCACCTGTTCCACGTTGTCGTATCCCAGTTGCTTCAGACCAGATTGTACGGCCACACCAGCAGGGTCTAACACTGAAGGGCGAAGGGTCACGAAAATTTTGGCTAGATACTTCCTTTGCACAGGCTTTTTGCTAAATGCTGCGATCGCTATACTATAACTTTCTGTCCCAACTGAGTCAGAATAAAATAAAGAAGCAGTTACAGTTAATCAATAACCTTACCAATTTAACAGCTGCCACTACAGTAGTAAATTTAAATAATCGTCTATGAGAGCCATACGCACCCCCAGTCAAGAGAAGATTCTCCGCCTACTCAAGAGCATCCAACAAGGAATTTCCGCCCAAGATATTTACGTAGAATTACGTAATCGCAACCAAACCATGGGTTTAGCAACAGTTTACCGCTCACTGGAAGCCTTAAAACTAGAAGGGATGGTACAGGTGAGGAATTTATCCAACGGTGAAGCCCTGTATAACCTAGCCCAACAAGACAAACACCACCTTACCTGTTTGCAGTGTGGCCTATCAATTCCCATTAATCAATGTCCTGTTCATCCCTTAGAAGACCAGTTAGAATTCCAGCATAAATTTAAAGTCTTTTACCACACACTAGAATTTTTTGGTTTGTGTAGTCAATGCCAAATGAATCAAGCTGCATGCAATACTTGATTCTTGAAAGTCCCCGCTCTCAAGAGACGGGGATTGTCGGTTCATCTGGAACGTGGCACATCACCCCCAAATATAGGGTTAGTAGGACCATCAGCAACAATAGAACGCATCCCCTCCAAAGTAGCAGGGATAGTGCGGGGGTCCATAAACATCACCTTACTACTGTCGCTGCTACCAATCCTCGTCCCCATGTCCAAATAACTTTGAGCCAGTAAAAACTGTAAAGCTTCTTGTGCTCCTGGTTGACCATTGAGAGTATTAGTGATAATACGCAGAGCTTCAGCGGTTGCTTGGGCCTTGAGGACTTGTTGCTGGCGTTCAGCTTCAGCTTGTAAGATAATAGATTTTTGTTGTGCTTCCGCTTGGAGAATCGTAGATTTTTGACGAGCTTCAGCGTCCAAAATTTGCGCCTCAGCCTTCCCCCTAGCGGTATTCACCGCCGATTCCCGTTCCCCCTCGGAAGTGAGAATTGCCGCCCGTCGCCGCCGTTCCGCCGCCATTTGTAGCTCCATTGATTCTCGCACCGTCTGGGAGGGAACAATATCGCGCAATTCTACCCGGGTAATCTTCACACCCCAAGGGTCAGTAGCAATATCCAACTCACGCAATAATATTTCATTAATTTGAGACCGGGCCGTAAAAGTTTTATCTAACTCCAGTTGTCCCATTTCCGAGCGAATTTGAGTTAGTACTAAATTTGTCATGGCTGCTTGCAGGTTTTCCACCTTATACCATGCCTTTTCCATGTCTACAATCTGCCAGTAAACCACCGCATCCACTTCAATCCCCACATTGTCCCGGGTAATACATTTTTGGGGAGGAATATCTAAAACTTTTTCCCGGATAGTTTGTTGATAAACGATTTTATCTAAAAAAGGCACCACAAAATTCAGCCCAGGGCCAAGCTTTTTATTATAGCTCCCTAATCGTTCTACTAATACCTCATTACCCTGATTCACGACTCTTACAGATCCTGCAACCGCAGAACCACCAAGAGCCAAAAATACTAGCAAGAAAAATTCATTCATATTTTAGATTCTCCTAACTTCTCATGCCATGTCTGTGTGAACAACTGTACAAGCGCCCACTCAACGCAATAGGTAATCAGGCATTACAATCAAAGTAGTGCCTTCTCTTCTGACTACATAAACTCTTTGATGGGGTGCTATGTACAGTTGGTCGTCGTCACATTGGGCGCGCCAAGAATTCCCCTCATACAGCACCCGTCCGGTTTCCCCAGCGGGAATTTCCGTTAAGGTTTGAGCTACAACTGTATCCACCATTTTTGATTTGCGTCCTCGCGGTTGCAAAAAGCGACGAGAAAGCACAATCAGAACTGTGGACAGTAATAACCAAGCTGCAATTTGCAACCCTAAACTACCCACACCCGCTAGAGACAGTAGCGCCACAATTAAGGCACTAATTCCCATTATGAATTCCACAAAAGCCGATGGTAAGAACAGTTCCATTAAACACAGAACAGCTCCCGCCAACAGCCAGATTAAGGTATAACTTGGCATAGGCATAGCACCATTCTAGACTCTAGATTCACCTAAATTGATTGCTTGGATCAAATCCACTTACACTTTAACTGTATCCTTAACCTACCAAATCTTAATATTGATTAACTTTATTAGGTATGTCCTGCAAAATTAGGGAATAGGTTTTTCCAGTCTGCTGCTGGGCTTGGTTCCCCCACTATCGGTAACAACATACCCCGCTAGTTAAAGATATATTTTCAGTTGAGAAAACTGATGACTATTCATTGTAGAATTAAAGTTGTATTTAAAGAGCACAGCAACAGTAAAACGGATTTTTAATGATCTGAATGTCGCTCACTAATGACTATTAAAGCCTGCATGGGCAGGCTTTGTTTGTATATTAGTGAATATTACAAACAGTTTTTTTAGCAGTTTCAGTAAGGAGTGACTGTGGAGATGCTTATGGAACAGCAAAAACCAAGTGGAGATGTGGTTATCAAAGTAGGCGATCGCATCCGTGTTAAAGAGTCCGTAGTAGTTTATCATCATCCTGAACATCGGGGTGAGGCTTTTGATATCAAAGATACACAAGGCGAAGTCGTGAATATTGCTACTGAATGGAAAGGTAGACCTGTCAGCGCTAACTTACCGATTCTAGTGCAGTTTAGTAAAAAATTTAAAGCTCACCTGCGTGAAAATGAGTTAGAAGTAATCTAAATTACTCACAAGCGGCGAAACCACTGAAAAATATTCAATTCGCCGCGCATTTTCTCTAACTCTTGACGATGCTGTGCTGCTGTTTGGTAATACCAGGCGCAATAACTCTCAAACTCTGAACGGGTCTCAACTTCTGTGTAGAATTGGTAAGTTATTTGATAATGTGAAAAGTCAGCCTCAACTTCACACTGAGGCGATGGCACAATATAAGGTAAATTTTCAGACATAATTACAGTATAAGCATAAAGGCGGCTCAACTCCCTCCACCACAATATCTTAGCTGCCTACAGCCAACCACGCCAGCCATAGACCCAAATACCAATATATTCTTTGATGGCACTGGTAAATAACCGTAAGTTACCCACATCAGGCAATAAGTTCAGGATAGCAGCTTTGGGGGTTCTAGTCATGGCTGCCATTTCATTTTCACTCACCTGAAAATCAGTCGGTGCGGGAATCACATCGATACCTTGACCTTGGAAAATTTGCACAGATCGCGGCATATGCATTGCCGAAGTAACTAACAATACCTTACTAATACCACGTTCTATGAAAATCTGCTTAACATTCACAGCATTCTCATATGTATTGAGAGCCTCCGGTTCTTGAATAATCGCCTCCGATGGGATCCCAATTGATGTCAGCACATCCGCCATATCCACAGATTCTGGGGAACTGCTCCCACTCCAATCAATGCGACCCCCAGTGACAATAATGATGGGGGCTTTGTTTTGCCGATATAATTGGGCTGCATAAATAATGCGATCGCCCGCCTCATTCAAATCAACAGTTACCCTGGGAGGGTCAGGGGAGCTAGTTGCACCACCTAAAACTACAATTGCTTGAGCGGTGGGTACTGGACTTGTGGGGAGATATTGCCATTCTAGCGATCGCACCACAGACTTAGCCACCCAAGCATTACTAGAAACCAGCAATATAGTTAAAGCCAAACTAATCGCCATAGCGGCCAGGGTGGGACGTTTCCATAGTGTCACCAATGCCACCATTAAACCAATAGTAACCAGTCCCAGGGGATAAAAAAACAGTGGTAGTAACTTAGACAGATACAGCACGTTTCAAATAAATAAAATACACAGCTTAAGATCATAAATCTTGTGGGGTGGGTATCCTACCCGCCCTCTCTAAAAACATATTCCCTCATTTTTCCCAAAACCGGAAATTGAAACTTCCGGAGGTTCGCCGATAACGACGGGAGACTTTTCTAGTTTGCTGTTTAGTAATTCTCTCCCTAGGGCCTTCATTCACATCAACATCTAAAACCTCCATAGGTAGCTGAGTATTCATAGGCTCCTTACAACCCCACCAAGCGGTCATCCAACCCCCACCCAGAGCCGCCATTGCACCTAGGAAGATCCCAGCGGGTGCAGAATACCCTAACAACACAAACCCCAGCAAGAAAAACAACCAATATTTTAGTCCCGCGTCAATACCATCAGAGGAGGGTATAGCAGGTTCCCGGGGGCTATTTTTACTAGAACTTGTGAACCAACCCAAAACAAAACCAGCAATAATCCCCAAAAAGATACTCAGGGGTAGTGAAAAGCCCGCCATGAGCAATATGAAGATTAAAAATCCCCCAAATATCAGTTGAGAAAAGAATTCCGGTGAGATAGGTGGTAAACCTTTAGTTGCCATAGACTTACAAATACTGTAAACTAATGATTTTAATTATGCCTGTGGTGATGCAGTGGTATCCCAAATCTGCACATAGGGCATTTCCTCCCTGGTAAATGGTTCCGCCTGATCCAGTTGAGATGTTAATAAATCTACAGTAGCATCAGCAATATCCCCAGTACGTTGAGCCAGACGCTCTTGCACAACTGCTAAAGGTGCAGTACAGTATATAATTTCCAGGGGAACTTGGTATTTTTCCGCTTGCTCAATGGCATTTTGTCGCAGGTTTTGCTTATCATACTTAGCATCTAAAATCACATTTAACCCTTGGCGAACCAGCATAATTCCCAGATCCAGCAACCGGCCATAGGTTTTTTGAGTCATTTCTGGGGTATATAAATCATCCCCACCACGCTCCCAAACAGAAATCCCCCCTAAATGTTTACGCACCGCATCTGAGCGAATGTGAATCGCCTCGAATTTACGCGCCAAATATTTAGCCGTTGTAGACTTCCCAGAACCTGACACCCCAGACATTAAAATCAGTTTTCCTGATTTTGATTTAGTATACTCCCAAGCCTGGCGATAATATGCTGCTGCCGTTTTTGCCGCATCCGCCTTGACTGTTTCTGGTATATTGGGGTCATCTAACAAAAATGAAGTCACCTTGGCTCGAACATAAGCTTGACGACTTAAATACAGAGGTAATAACTGCAATCCTTCCCAATCACCAGTTTGTTCCACATAGGTGTTTAAAAAAACATTAGCCAGATTACGGCTGTTTCGCGCCTCCAAATCCATCACCGTAAACGCCACATCATACATGACATCCACAAAGCGAAATGGCTCGTTAAATTCAATACAGTCAAACAGAAACATCTGATCATGCCATAAAGCAATATTTCTCAGGTGTAAATCACCATGACATTCACGAATATAGTTATTTTCAATTCTACTGGTAAATAATTCTGGATGTTCTAAGAAAAAATTATCTGTATATTTCTTTGTTTCCTGAAACTGCTGCTGTGTCTGGGGTCCACCAATATACTTTTCTGTTTGTTGATAATTCTCATCAATTGCCGCCCGCACTTGCCGAACTTCGCCAAAACTCCGAATATAATCATTAGTTGTAGATTTAGCGTGGTACTCAGCCACTACTTTACCTAGATTCTCTAAGTGAGTCTCCGTTAACTTACCTTGATCAAATAGTGTACTCAAGAGTAATTCTTGGGGAAACTGGCGCATTTTTAGGGCATACTCTACAGGCTTTCCTGCTCCTTCTAAGTGATATTGCCCATCCAATACAGTTATATGTAGTACTTCTAAATACAATTCAGCCGCGCCCCGTTGATTCAAACGCAACTCTTCTTGACAAAAATGCTTGCGTTTTTCTAGAGTAGAAAAATCCAAAAAGCCAAAATTTACTGCTTTTTTCAACTTATACGCATAATCTCCCGTAAGCAGTACATAGGAGATGTGAGTTTGAATCAGTTCTATGGGTTCTGTGACTGGGTGGGGATAAAATCCCGGTTGTAACATCTGCTGAATTAAAACTGGAAGATTTGCTGGTGTCATAAAAAAACCGTGGGTTGGATAGTTACAAAAATTTCACATAAATCCCCCAGGTGCAGGGATTGTACAAGGTCAAAGACCAACTCATAAACCCATGTTCTGCTATATAAAACCTAGACAAAGCTAGACTTTACTTTCTACTTCAACGGGAGCATGGGAGCGGTTATCCCTTAGTAGACTTGCACGCCTTAGCCAGACGCGATATTTCTCTTAAGATTTACAAGAAAGACTACCGCT
>NZ_JAQMTM010000124.1:0-10510 GCF_028331085.1 Anabaena sp. CS-542/02 | reverse complement strand
CAACTTCAACCAATCAGTAATTGACTCTCAAGGTCGCGTCATCGCTACCTGGGCTGATGTGATCAACCGCGCTAACCTGGGTATGGAAGTAATGCACGAGCGTAACGCTCACAACTTCCCCTTAGACTTGGCTGCTGGTGATGTTGCTCCTGTTGCTTTGACTGCTCCTGCAATCAACGGTTAATCATAAAGTTTAGCTGAATCGAAACCGCCTCTCAGAAATGGGGGGCGTTTTTTATTGGGAATGTGGGCGTTTTCCCAATAAAGAATATACCCACAACAAAGCTTGATCTATATCTGTAACTTGCTCCCCTGGGGGTAGAGGGGGACGCTTGACCATTACCACAGGGAGGTTTAACTCCCTAGCTGCGACAAGTTTGGCATAAGTGGCCTCGCCACCACTATTTTTACTGACAATGGTATCAATTTGATGGTGAATTAGCATTTCTCTTTCATTATGCAGGTGAAAAGGTCCGCGAGCGCACAACAGTTTTCCCGGAGGTACTAAAGCCTTGGCTTCTGGAGGGTCAATCATCCGCATGAGAAACCAAAGCTGCAAATGGGCAAAAGCTCCGATTTCTTGCCTCCCAATGCTTAAAAAAACCCGTTTTGATTGATTTTCTACTACGGCAGCAGCAGCTTTTATACTATCAACTTCAATCCAGCGATCGCCATTAACTTGTTGCCAAGGTGGGCGGATTAACTTTAAACGGGGTATATTGACTGTAATGGCTGCTTCAGACGCATTTGAGGCAATTTGAGCGGCAAAGGGATGAGTAGCATCAATCAATACATCAATTTTCATCTGATGCAGATAATTAACTAGTCCGGTCACACCACCAAAACCCCCAATTCGCAAATCCCCCAATGGTAATGAGGGTTGACGGGTGCGACCGGCTAGAGATGTGATAGCCTCAATTCCCTGGACATTGGCAACTTTCGCCGCCAATTCTGCTGCTTCTCCGGTTCCACCAAGAATCAAAACTCTCATTATATGAACGAACCACAAAGACACAGAGACACCAAGAACTTGTACGAGGTAGTTAAGACAACATTAAGGCTACTTCTTTGGCGAAATAAGTCAAGATTAAATCAGCACCGGCTCGTTTCATGCTGGTTAAAGTTTCCAAAATGATTTTTTTCTCATCAATCCAACCCATACGCGCAGCCGCTTTAATCATGGCGTATTCACCACTGACGTTATATGCTGCTACAGGTAGATGTGTGGCGTTGCGGACTTGATAGATGATATCCAGATAAGCCAGGGCTGGTTTCACCATTACCATATCTGCTCCCTCGGCGATGTCTAATTCTATTTCCTTCAAAGCTTCCCTGGTGTTAGCTGGGTCCATTTGATAAGTTTTTTTATCACCAAATTTCGGTGCAGAATCTAAAGCATCCCGGAAAGGTCCATAATAGGCAGAAGCATACTTAGCTGAGTATGCCAAAATGCCCACATCAATGTAACCTGCTGCATCTAAAGCCTGACGAATCGCTCCGACTCTACCATCCATCATGTCTGAAGGTGCGACAAAACTGGCCCCAGATGCAGCTTGGGAAACTGCCATTTTTACCAAGACTTCCACAGTGGGGTCATTCAAGATGTTACCCTCTTCATCAATTAAACCATCATGGCCATGACTGGTGAAGGGGTCTAAGGCCACATCAGTCATGATAATAATGTCTGGAACTGCTTGTTTGATAGCTTTGACAGTTATCTGTACTAGTCCATTTGGATTGTAGCTTTCAGTACCAAGATTATCTTTTTTTTCTTCGTGAATTACGGGAAACAGAGCGATCGCATTGATTCCCAAATCATAAACTTGCTGTACTTCTTTTAACAATAAATCTAAGGAATAGCGATAACAATCAGGCATAGAAGCAATTTCTACTTTTTGCCCTTCTCCCTCGGTGACAAACATGGGATAGATTAAGTCATTAACACTCAGAGTAGTTTCCCTGACCATTCGTCGTAAAGATTCAGTCCGGCGCAGACGACGAGGACGGTAACGAAGTAAATCCGTGGGATGAGAAGAATTGATTGATGGCATAATCAGCAAATAGATAATAATCAAGAAGACAGACTGAAAACCCTTGAGACAGGGTCTAGGGATGAAAGCCGTATGAGGTGTTTCCCCCTGATTCATTTAGTGTTACATTAATTATACCAGGTGAGGGTAATCAACCTGTGACAATCGATGTCGCCTCAGTTGACTGGCATATTAACCTCACAGTTAAATCTTGCTAATGATCTTCAAAGTTATAGTATTGCCGGGAAGTGTGTATCCCCAAAGTTAGCCCTTGTGGAAACAGCCACATCCGGCTGAGATACCGCCAGGAGTTTAATTGTAGAGGCGGGTATGGTTACCGAAATCCTACGGACAACCGGAATGGAAACCGCCTTGGCGACAAATGTAAGCTATTTGGCTACGATCTAAATTTTTGGCTTGAGAGAAATCAACACCTTGGACCACAGCAGAAATTGAGCCTAAATCTGGCGTTTGGACAAATGTATCTGTGGGATTTTGTCGGACAGGAGCCAGAACTGTTCCTAGAAAATCAGCACCGGTGACATTTGCTCCCCGTAAATCCACAAAACTCAGGTCAGCATTTTGCAAGTTAGCATTTTCTAACCTAGCTCGGCGTAATACCGCACCAGTAAGGCGAGTGGCGCTGAGGTTAGCATTACTGAGATTAGCATTATCTAAATAGGCTCCCGATAAGTCTGCTCCTCTCCAATCAGTATTAGTGACGTTAGCATGGGATAAATTTGTACCCATGGCAATCACCCGACTTAAACGAGCTCCATACAAATTAGCTCCGTGAAATTTGGCATCACCGATGTCAGCACCAGTTAAACTGGCTTTCTCTAGTAATGCACCCTGCAAATTCGCTCCTACTAGCTGGGTGCTACTAAGATCAGCACCTATTAAACGTGCATGAGATAAATTAGCCCTGTTGAGAATAGCACCGCTTAAATCACTCCGATTCATAATCACCCGACTGAGATTAGCATCGGTGAAATTAGCTTGTTTCATTTGAGCCAGGCTTAAATTCGCGATCGCATCGTCGTAAGTGTCCCAGTGTCCATCCTCACCCTGTCCCCTAAAGATACTACCTTTAAAACTGGCTTGGTTCAGATTTGCAGACTTCCAATTGATTCCCGACAAATCAACCTGATCTAAGACCAACTGGAAAAATGAACTTTCCGAAGCACCCCTTGAACCCAATTCGGCCCTGCTGAGATCAACATTTGCAGTTTTAGCGCTATTGACCCTGAGAATTTTGTTGATTGTCTCCTGGTTAATATGTAACTGCTGTTGTCGCAATTCCCGCCCTGGGGATATGCTACCCATAGACTTTAATTCAGCTGCTAAAAACTGATTTTTGTTTTTTAATTCCGGGATAGCCTGGAGTCCTAAACTGACTAAAGCTTCTTGAATTTTATTTAGGAGGATGGGGTTGGTTTCTTCAACCAGCATATCTGTGAGAAATTGCCTCGATTGGGGGTTATTAAGGCTACCCATTGCTAGAATTAGACTTTGGCGATCCTCCGTGGTAGCACCAGAATCAGGAGCCAATTTTTGTACAATTGCGAGGAACTTTTCGCTATTGATTTGCTGAGTCTCCCGCCAATTTTGTTGGCTTCGGAGATAAACTTGCGTGGAGACCAAAATTCCTAGCACCGCTATCATGCTGCCCAGGGCTACGCCAAATAAAATCAGGTTGGGGTTTTGTCGCATCCTTCGCCAGAAGGTAGCGATACTTGTAGTTTCCCCAGTGAGGGTTGACATGGATAAAGGAGCTAGTTCCTCTTCTGATTCGGCTACTTGGGGTTGCTCCTCTTGCTCCCAAGGGTGCAAAGGATGGGTAGTATCTATTGTATATGTCCCTGCTAACCAGTCATGAAATGCCCGACGACCTCGACGTGATGGTAAAGCCATCCCTTCACCAAGCACCATCAAGACAGCCAAAAATGTGAACAATCCTAAATTGGGAAAGGCAAAACTGTAACGCCACAGAATATAGGCAATAGAAACAGGTATGGTCCACCGACCAACTCCTTCCCGCACCACAGCTGTTGCTAAACCCACCGGTTTACCTACCTCGTTGACAACACGCACACCAAATTTGCGCTTGGGAATAGTACTACCTGTTTTTCCCAGTAAATATAATTGCCACCATGAAAGGGTTATAGGAGATAATAAGGCTATGATCCACAAAAAATTACTGGGGGCGGCGACATTGGGAATACCATAGCTCACAGGTAGAGCCAGAGGTCGAGCGATCGCTCTTTGAGTGACTACCAATACTGGGTGGAGTGGTACTCGGTTAAAGTCATTTCTAGAATTGGCATAGACACCCAGCCCAAAGGGAACTAGCCCACTCGTAAGCACCAGAGTGATTTCCGTAGCCCATGCAGCCAAACGCCTGGCTGTGAATGGCAAGAAATGGGGTTTTTCAAATTGGTTTGACTCTTTAGATTGACTAGTATTTTTCCTCACAATTGGCGTCACCATTGCGTAATTCCTTTGAATTTATGTTTAAAATATGGATCGCGGCAGTTGAATTAGACTATTGCTTTTTTTGGGAGTTACCAGATACAAAAAATTTGTATCCAAGATACACCAAGAAACCCAATAGTGCCACACTGATCACTGATGCAACTAGTCTGAGCAATGCTTGTAGTATTGCCAATCCCAATAGCACGGCCACACCCCCAACTATTACCTTGGTTATCCCGTTCAAATTCTTAAACCAAAGCTGTAATTTTGCTAAACGCGATTTCCAGTTAACAAATGCTGGCGGGGATGTTTCTGTATTTTTTGCTGGCTGTCCAATATCTACAGATGTAGAATTGATTTCTGCCTCTAGATTTTCGAGGCGACGCTGCAAGTCTTCTTCAGGTTGGTGATTCATCTGGAGTTCTCAGCTGCAATCTAGTCACTAGTTTCACAACAAACTTAGCAAATCCTGGAAATGATCAAATCAAACAGGAACATAGACAGACTCACAGCGTCACTGAGGGTAGGTGTTGATTGTTGCTACCTGATGACTTAAAACCCAGCAAACCCTCATGTGGTAAGAAACTCTCGCTACCAGTGCAGTTTTAGCAGTGAGATGATCAATATGTCAAATCAGAAATAGTCGGGAGCATTAATCATTATGAATAATTTGAGGCTATTGATAGTTGTTTCGCTAGCTTTGGTCACGAGTTTGTCCTTGACTCAGGCTCGGGCTGAAGTACCACGGCTGCAAATTCAACCCAATGGGTCGGCACCGCTGATTTTAAATGGCATTTCTGGGGGAGTAATGAGCACTAATTGCGGCAACATCGCTCAAAAGCCCAATCAAATTCTCCAGTTAACAGAACCACTTCCTTACTTACGGGTAACCGTTGACAGTCCTGGACAGCCAACAATACTGATTGACGGACCTGGCGGCCGTTTTTGTGTGATCCCAGATAATTACTCAGAAACTAAGCCAGAAATTACTGGTTATTGGCAGGCAGGAGAATACTCCCTATACGTAGGTGACCTATCCCAAAATCAGTATAACTATACCATCTCAATTTCTCAAGATAAAAAGTCGAAGAAGTAGTTTATATCAGCCACAAAAGTTGATTTTCAGCTAGCTTTTATGGAGTACATGGTGGAGGCTATTTAATAAATCTTTGGCTGTGTAGGGCTTAGAAACAACTAAATCCACATCAGTATGAGCTGGATGTGCCAAAGGAACTGTGGTGTCAAGTCCGCTACAAGTAATAATTTTTATCTTTGGGTTCATTTTTCGCAAAGTTCGGATGGCCGTATTTCCATCCATTTCCGGCATCATGATATCCATTAAAACGGCGCTGATGTCATGTGTGTACTGAGCATAAAGTGCGATCGCCTCAATGCCATTACTAGCGGTGATAGTTCTATAATTGTATTTCTCCAGAACAATTTTAGCAAGCTCCCGAATTTGTATCTCATCATCCACAAATAAAATTAGTTCTCCCTGACCGGGAAATATATCTAAATTATCTATATCAACTGATTGGGCCACTTCCACCGCCGGCAAAAACAGATGAAATTCACTGCCTTGAGCAACCTTGCTGCATACATTGATAAACCCACGGTGGTTTTTGATAATTCCCAGCACTGTTGAAAGCCCCAAACCTGTACCTTTGCCGATATCTTTGGTGGTGAAAAATGGATCAAAAATTCTCTCTAAAATTTCCGGTGCCATCCCCATTCCCGTATCGGCAACCGTAACTACCACATAATTGCCTACTTTGGCATCAAGATTCATTTGGGCATAGGCTTGATCAATAAACATATTTTTTGCAGAGATGGTGAGGGTACCACCTGCTGGCATAGCATCACGGGCATTAACCACGAGATTCATTAGCACCTGATGCAGTTGAGTGGCATCTCCGCAGACAGCCCACAGATATTCTGGTATACTGACAGCAAATTCAATAGATTTCGGAAATGTTTGTTTGGCTATGTAGCTAATTTCCGAAATCAGATGCTTGAGTTGAACTATCGTGCGCTCTCCCTTAAATCCTCGCGCAAATGACAAGACTTGTTTGACTAAAGCAGCACCGCGTTTGCTGTTGCTTTCAATAATAGGTAGTAGCTGTTGGTAATGCTCCTTGTCTTGAGAGCATCTCACCTGTAGCAGTTGTGATGCTGCCAAAATTGGCGTTAAAATGTTATTCAGGTCGTGAGCAATTCCACTGGCTAAAGTACCAAGGCTTTCCAAACGTTGAGCGCGGAAAAACTGCTCTTCGAGTTGTTTCTTTTCTGTGATGTCAGTGTCAACACAAAGAATAGATTTCGGTTGTCCTGCTGCATCATACATCAGCTTCCAGCGGCTAGCTACGACAATTTCTTGCCCTGATCTCGTCAATTTACTCATTTCCCCCTGCCATGAACCAGATGCAATCAAAGCCGCGACTGATGTTTCTAGTGCCAGGGAATTTTTGTTGTCGAACAGATCCTGGAGGTCTTTACCTAAAACCTCTTCTGGCTGCCAACCATATATATGTTCTGCACCTTGATTCCAGAATAATATTTTACGGTGCAAATCTATGACTAAAATTGCATCCGTGGCAATATCAAGTAAGCCTGCCTGCTCCCTAATTTTCTCTTCGGCTCGTTTGCGCCCTGTAATATCTCTGCCAACCCCCTGCAATTCCAAGACCTCTCCCCCTTCATTGCGAATTGCGACAATATTCCATTGCAGCCAGCGCATACCATTAACTGTCAACAGACGACACTCACTGGTGATTGAGTCATGAGGTGAAGATATCAAACTGCTGATATTTTCTCTGATTTGAGGGAAGTCATCGGGATGGAAAAACTCACATACCGATTGACCAAGTAATTCCTGCAACTGCTTACCCAATGCTTGGTAAGCTACTTTGTTAGCAAAGCTTACCCTTTCCTGTAAATCTATACGGATAATCAGGTCTGTTTGAGTTTCCACCAGCTGGCGATACAGTTTCTCGCTTTGCCGCAATGATTCTTCGGCGCGTTGACGTTGAGTAATTTCCTGTTGTAAAAGCTGGTTAAATACGAGAAGTTGGTTAGTGCGTTCCACTACCAGATGTTCTAAGTCTTTGCTTTCCTCATATAATGCCGCTTCTGCTTGTTTGCGAGCGCTAATGTCAAAAAGCAACCAGCGCCAACCCACAGGATTACCCTGTAGGTCATACATTGCACTATATCTAACAGTAGCCGGAAAAGATATACCACCCTGTGGCTGGAGGTAAATTTCCCAGTCTTTTCCCTGTTGCAAGGTCTCTAGTTCTGTGATCAGTTTCTCTCCTTCTTGTTCAGCAATAAACAAAACTAATGGTTTGCCCATCAAATAATTTTGTTCCACAGACAGCAAGGTGGCGGCTGCATGGTTAGCTTCTTGAATCACACCTGTGACATCGGTGACTAAATATGGGTGGGGAGCGAAGTCAAATAAATCTTGATAACGTTGACGCTCCAATTCGGTGATTTCAAGAGCAATTGCCATTTCTTGATTTTGTTGACGCAGATCTTGTACAACTACTTGGAGTCGTTCTAGGGTTTGCCGAAGTTCTTTATTCCCTTCCATGACTTCAGCTGTTTGTAAGTCCGACCATTTTTTTTCGTTTTTGTCAGTTTGGCAGCGCATTACTTCTGGTAGCTGATTTACTTTCTGTACCTTTGGCAGTGAAACTTCCACAAAGCTCACCATTTCGGTCATATGTCTTACTAATTGCCTCTGTTAACCTCAAAATAGCAGATAGCTAATTTACTGCTGGGGCAATATTCACAAGTCTCTTCTGATTGGCATTCGGAACTACTATCACCAACCAAGGAAATGTTGGGAAACTTGTTTGTCACTAGAGGTTATGGAGTTGAACAGGCTATAAATCAGATAATTGAATATGAAAATGCTTGGATAAAAAAAACTCTGTAGTTGCTATAGCCTAAATGATATACAACTTAGGATGTTGAACAATTTTTTTTGTAGTTCTCAAGTCTATTGTATTCTTGAATTCGCCATAGATGATATTTTTCTAAAAGAGATTACACTCAAAAGGTTACACCAATTGATGGTGTGACCATGGAGGGGTGACACCACCCAAGTCAAAAATTTAAGGTATGGTAGTAATAAAAAATGTATTCATTACTACTATTATTTTCGATCAGGATAATTGCCGGAATGTCTGTGTGGAGAGAATTTTTAGCTTAATTGTGTAATTAAAGATTGATTGCCAAAGGGTTAATTGATACTTTTATTTTTTTTTAATTACCCATGCTATGTAATTACCAAATCATAATTTCATATTGTCGCCATTCCCTCTACCCAAAGCACTACCTCCTTAAGGGGATTTTCTGTAATTTTCTCACCTAAGTTCTACACTTGGCAATATCACAAATAAGTAATGGCAGGATGAGGCGGTCTTTATGCTCCACAACTATCTTAGTTATCTTACCTTCAATAGCCAGTTTCATTGCTTGCTGAAGTTTAGCTCGAGAATCGTTCATTCCAGAACCTACTTCCATTAATATGTAAGATACTTTGTAATTATTCTTTGCGGAGTATTCAGCTAGTCTAGAATTCTGTCTATCTAAATCGCCTTTAGTCTTCTGGGTAGCAGATGAGACGCGGCTATAGAGTAGCACTTATTGCTCTGGTTTATCTTCTGGTTTCTTATTGCCAATAAATTTATTGATATCTGACTCTTTGTAGCGGCGATGATTGCCTGGAGTCCGAATAGCAGATAAATTACCTGATTCATCGACTACAAAACAAAAAATATAATTTTGTTTGACACTTGGGTCAGTCCCATGATCAAAAAATCCCGTTACCAAAATTGTTACGAGTGTTCTGCCACTTTGGCATTACTTTATGATGGTACTTAGTTAAGCTCCTCACACTACACCACAAGCCGTACAACATAATGTTGTATGGCTTTTTATTTAAATAAGCGATATTAAGTTAGAATTTCAATGCTATATCACTTATTGAGGTTAGTATTTAAATCTAACACAGCTTGCCGAGTATTTTAGCCAGAAGCCTACAGTGTCCACTAGGTCAGTGTAGGAGTATGTCACCATATTCCAGAAAATTTCGTTTAATTAAATCCATACTAAACTTGCCTTGACATCCTGGTTTTTTGATCATTACCACCAAGATCCGGACATATCTCCTGCCGAACAAGCTTCCTGGCAGTTCCAAATCCGTGTGGCCACAGCTGATGATTTGACTAGTATTGCTCACATCATTGCCGAAAGCTTTCACGGACATGATGGTTTCTGGGGATGGGCTTTTCCCCTGGTACGTTTGGGTATTTACGAAGACCTCAAACATCGCTTATCATCTCCTGCACCCCATCATGTTTGTTTGGTTGCTATTGAGACTACTAATGCCGCCAGTCATCACTTAGTAGGAACCGTGGAATTGGGTGTGCGTTTGAGTGATTCTTGGGTAAAGACAGGTAGAAGTTTTCCTTATCTGTCGAATTTAGCGGTTCACCCCAAATATCGTAGACATGGTATTGCTTCAGGACTTCTGATTAAGTGTGAAAAATTCGCTCACGAGTGGGGATTTGATGACTTATACCTCCATGTCTTGGAAAATAACCATCAAGCACAGCAACTTTATTTCAAACTGGGATATAAGCTGCATAAATCAGAATCTAATTGGAATAGATTTCCCATCAGGCGTTCCCGGCAAATACTTTTACACAAACATCTGAGCATTGAATGTTGATTAAACTATCCGAATAAATTTACATATTGAGTATTATATGATACTTCTGGATTGAGAAATGTAATCTCTGGTATTAGATTTTATTTAATACTGAATTGGTGATATGGTTAATATTGAAGCTATTTATTAAACTAAGCCGGTCAGTCACCTGACCGACTCGTCTTCAAAACCGTACGTGAGATTTTCACCTCATACGGCTCCTCAGCAATATGGTTCTTGTCATGAATACCTACAAGACTTCCATCACTGGCTGTCTTTCTGTCGT
>NZ_JAQMTM010000123.1:0-12902 GCF_028331085.1 Anabaena sp. CS-542/02 | reverse complement strand
CCCCCCCGCGGCCGGGAGATGGCTTCAATCCTTTGGAGCCAAGGATTTCCTGCTTGTAAAAATTTCTGGACTGTTGTTAGTTTTATGGGATGATTCATCATTTTGGGGGGTAACCAGGGGATTTTCGCCCCTATCATTAGCTGTACAGCCAGCAAAAAAATCAGGATACCGAAAGGAGTGGAGTAACCAGGCGCAGGAACGGGTAAAGCCGAAGGAAGGGACAGAATCACCATTAAAAACCCAAAACCTCGCTCCTTGGCTAGCAACATAATTTCTGCCAAAGTCACTTCAGGGGATTGGTGGTCATCAAAAAAGTAGCGTTGTAACTCTTGGGATAGTCTAGCCATAGATGAGCAAATCTGAGTGAATTTGAATCAAATAATCATAGAGGTATGTTCGGCAAAAAAGATTGATAGTTTCTTAATCTTTTTGGTGATTTTTGTAACTAGCAATAGCCAGCCTGAGATTACCTTGGTGTTGTGCGAGTAAGCGATCGCCAGCCTCCTTTTCCAAACCAGTCCAGTGCATGAGTAACGCTAGCTTAACCCACTTCCCACTACGTTCGAGTAAAAAACCGGCAGCTTCGCGACTTAAACCTGTTAAGTCTTGTAACATTCGTAAAGCGCGATCGCGTAACTTGTGGTTAGTTACTGCCACATCCACCATCCGATTACCATAAACTTTACCCAGCTTCACCATCACCCCAGTAGATAGGATATTTAAGGCTAACTTTGTCGCAGTACCAGCCTTTAAACGAGTTGAACCAGCCAGGATTTCCGGACCAGTTAATAAGCGAATATCAACATCAGCATCAATGCGCACCTGTTCTGTAGGTACACAAGCCATGAAAATGGTGCGAGAACCACGTTGACGGGCTGCATTGAGCGCTCCATGAACAAAAGGAGTAGTTCCGCCGGCAGTAATACCCACTACTACATCTAGTTGAGTCACCTGTCGTTGAGCAATAGCCGCCTCACCATCTTCGCTACGGTCTTCTAAATCTTCAGAACTGCGCACCAATGCACCAGCACCACCAGCAATAATACCCTGTACCAACTCTGGGGGGGTACAAAAAGTAGGTGGACATTCAGCAGCATCTAACACTCCTAACCTGCCACTAGTTCCTGCCCCCACATAAAATAAACGTCCTCCCTGACTCAAACGTTCTGCGGTTAAATCAATGGCTTGAGCTAATTGAACTTGAGCAGCCGCCACCGCCGCCAGGGCCTTTTCATCTTCCCGATTAAACAAATCCACCAACTCAATAGAATTAAGCTGGTCTAAGTTAAGACTATGAGGATTTACCTGCTCAGTTAATAGATAGCTGCGTTCCTGTAAATTTGACATGGCCGACATCTTGTATAAATCGTATGATTGAAACCTTTCTTCCCCCATTCCCCAATTAACTCACAATAATCCTTCTAATTGACGACGGATTTTTTCTAGTTCAGAATCAGACATTTCTGGTGCAGCTGGTGGGACTTGCTGAGAACGGTAGTCCTCACTAGCATCCGACATTTGCCAGTCAGTATGATCCAAGTTAATTTCTGGGGGTATGATTAAATCACTGTTAGCCGGAATAATTTCCCATTCATAACCAGCACTTTGACAAAAATCCTTAATTTCCTCAGCATCGAGCATTTCTACCGTCGGGTTAGGGAAATCCTGAGCTTCCAGTAATAAAGCAAAGCGCAGAGCATCATCTTCTGACTCAAACATCAAAATTTTATTGCGTACACCTCGGGAATGGGACGCCGAAGCATCAGCCACCCGAATTGAGTGAATGCCTTCATTTTCGGTGTTAACATTGAAAATTAATACAAAAACACGCATGGGCGTAATCATCTATCTTGTGTTTAGGAATCTACCTAATATTATTAAAGGTTTCAGCGGTGCATCTGAAAAACAGACAGCTATAAGATTAAATTTATTCAGATTGTTGATATGGGGGGGTGTCGATCCCATTCCCCAAATCAAAAATAGGTTTTGTATCCTGGAAGAGGCGATGGCTAACACCACGCCCCCAATGATAATAATTTATTTCATTAGTCACCGGATACATCCAGCCAATGGCTAAGGCCATCCTCCCCTATCAGCAAAACCATAATGAGTAAATCTCCCCATCAAAATGATCATTCCCATTCATCCCCTCACAAGAAACGCCACAAGAATCACCCCAGGCGTTTGTGGTTGGGCGCTTGGAGTCGCGGTAGCATTGTCCTGAGCGGACTGTTGCTAGTGCCAATGACCTTGTTAACAGGGGGTGGTATATGGCGGTTGCAGCATTTCCTCCACAAAGAATTAACACCCCTAGCCGCAACCAGTATCACCAACACACTCAACCGTCCAGTCAACTTGGGAGAAGTTACAGGTTTTTCCTTGACAGGGTTACAATTTGGTGCATCTAGCATCCCTCCTACACCCACAGACCCAGACCAAGCTGTAGTGGATGCTGTGGAAGTGGGTTTTAACCCGTGGCAATTAATTTTTCAGCGTCAACTTCAGCTAGACGTCACCCTAGTTAACCCCAATATTTACATTGAACAAGATGATCAAGGGCGCTGGATTACTACTGAAATTTCGCCGCCTGGTCAAGCAGGTTTGATTAAAACTGATTTAGACAAACTCCGGTTTCGCAATGGCAAGTTGGTATTGAAACCCCAACCGGCAGATGATCAAGTCCAAGATCAGACTGAGAAATTTTCTATTACTCCTGTAGGATTTTCACAAATTAATGGCACAGCCCAACTCTTAGAAAAAAACCAACTGATTAAGTTTCAACTTAGGGGTGAAGCGGATAGTGGGGGGAGTATTGCTATTCAAGGAGAGGTGATTCCCCAAACATTAGCATCTAACTTACAACTGCGATCGCAAGATTTATCCGCAGATCAAATTACCGACCTGATCAAATTACCTTTTGACTTACAAACAGGTAAACTTAATGGCAACTTGCAGATTCAACTCACCCCAGACCAGCCCCAGCGTGGCATTCCAGGGAAGCTAGTCTTAGACGGCTCTGCCCACTTGCAAGGGGTAACAATGCAAATTCCCAAGACACCGCAACCTTTTCTCAATACCCAAGGGCTGATCCGCTTCCAAGGGAGGCAGATAAAACTAGATAATGTTGCTGGTAACTACAGCAAAATTCCTCTAGTAGCTACAGGAATCATTGACCTGGATACAGGCTTTAAATTAACAGGGCGTGTCAATGCTGTCAGTGTGTCCCATGCTCAAGAAAGTCTCAACATCAAACTCCCGGTAGGTGTAAGGGGACAGTTACAAGCTGACTTGCAACTAGTTGGCCCCATAACTAAACCAGTCCTCTCAGGGTCAGTATCCACTACCAAAACCGCCATTGATAAGATAGATTTTAATTATATTACTAGTAAATTTGAATTTATTCCACATAATAATTTAGTTAGCTTGAGAAATATTCAGGCAGAACCCGCAGTTGGTGGAAACATAAAGGGATTTGGCGAAATTACATTAGGAGCAACACCCCAATTAGATTTTAATTTTGCAGCTGAGAATATTTCCGGGGATGCGATTGCGCTTCGCGCTGCACCGGAGGTAATGGCACAACTTTATGAAACAATACTACCCTCCAAGAAAACATTATTTCAAATTGGTACTGTTTCCGCCACAGCCCAATTGAGTGGTGCTGCTGATAATGTGCAAACTCTAGTGAAATGGCGAGCCAATGAAGCCACCTATCCTGCGAGCGGTGAAACCATTCTCGCCCCAGATGGTACTGTCGCCTTTCGCAATGTACTCTTAAATGTGGCAGGTGGTATGGTGCGAGGTTCTGGTAATTTTGCCAATGGGCTTTGGCGAGGGGATATGCAAGCGGCCAGTGTCGGATTGAAACCTTTTGTAGATGAAAATCAACTGCAAAATATCTCTTTGACCGGCGCAGCGTTTAATGGTCGTGTAATCCTCGAAGGCAGGGTAGAACCATTTCAAATTGCCAGCATTCGCACCGAGGATGCCAGAATTAACATTGCTGGGGGCACAATTGCAGTTTCCGATGTCCAGTTGCAAAACCAAGAGTTTTCCGCTCAACTAGTTGCTAATGGTGTGAGACTAGCGGACATCTTCAAAGAATCTCCCCCGTCCTTGGATGGCTCCTTGGCGGGTAAGTTTCAAATAGTAGGTAACACACAAAACTTTGAACTCAACACTTTACGTGGCACTGGTCAGGGGCGGCTGAGTCTCCCCGGTGCCACCATAACAGCTTCTAAGATTCAATTAGCTCATGGTTTATATCGAGCAAAACTGCAAACTACTAATCTGCCTTTACAACAGTTGGTAGCAGTACCACCTGAATTTCAGGGAGGGTTAACTGGTCAATTAAATGTAGCCGGGTCTGTTTATTCCTTTGGACTAGCAACCATTCAAGCACAGGGTGAAGGACAGTTAAATGTTGCAGGGGGTAAGATTAGGGCTGCTCATATCCAACTAGCTAACGGTGGCTATCAGGTGCAGTTTGATGCGACTGGGGTGGAATTAAATCGGTTCAATGACCAGTTACGCGGTGATTTGGCTGGTAAGTTCGAGGTGTCCGGTATCTTGGGGTCTACAACTTTAGCTGATGTGCGCGGGTCGGGACAAGTGGAATTGTCTCGCGGTCTCCCTGCTATTGAAAGACCTTTGATTGCCGCAGTAACTTGGAATGGTGAAAAGCTGGCTATTCAACAAGCTAATGCTACTGGGTTAAATATCAGTGGTGATATATTTACTAATGCTCAAATCCCTGGTATACCTAAAATTACTGACTTAAATCTCCAAGTCCAGGCGCAAAATTATAACCTAGAAGATTTACCCATGAGTCTGCCTAATCAATTGGCTGTGGCGGGAAATCTGGATTTTCAAGGACAAATCACTGGGAATTTACCTTTACCTAATGTGACAGGAAAGGTGGGTTTACGAGATTTGGTTGTACAAAATGTCGCTTTTGAACCTTTCTTAACTGGAAATATTCAGTCAGCTAGGGGTGGAGGTTTGAGTTTAGATTTGACGGGAAATACAGATAGGATTGCCTTAAGCTTAGATGCTCAAAATCGCCCCCAACGGTTTTTAGTCAAGCGGGAACAGTCCTTAGCTACAGGTGAAGCACAAGGAGATGATTTGGCTGTTAAGGTGGCTAACTTTCCTTTAGACATTTTAAATTTGAGACCATCGCCAAATCTGCGCCTAGGTGCTGGTACGGTGAGGGGGGTGTTGACTGGGGATTTACTTCTGAATCAGCAGACTTTGACAGCTAGAGGAAATTTAGCAGTGGTATCTCCACAACTTGGCTGGATTAAGGGCGATCGACTAGGGTTGGAATTCCGCTATAGTGATGGTGAAGCTACAGTGATCAGCAGCGAACTGCTCAAAGGCCAGAGTCGTTATGCTATGCAGGGCAATTTTGCTCAAACTCCCCAAGGTCCCCAACTCCAAGGTAAGTTGAATGTCACCCAGGGTGATATTCAAGATGTGCTCACGGTAGCGAAAATATTGGAATTACCAGATTTACAAGGGGGTGCTGTTACCCCATCTACCTATGGTACGGCTACAGATTTGACAACTCAACACAGGGGATTAAGTCAAACGACTCCTTTATTAAACCAACTGGAACACTTTGATAAAATCGATTCCGAGTTGACAGCACAAGCTGAAGAACGCCTCAAATCTAGTCCTATACCAGATTTGGCTGATTTAAAAGGAATTTTTGAGGGGGAGATGGCTTTAGATACTACCAGCCACGGGGATTTATCAGTAGAATTTAATTTGAAGGGTGAAAATTTTACCTGGGGTAAAAAAGCAACCCGTCGTTTTTATAGTTTTGACAACATCATTGCCCAAGGTAATTTCCAAAATGGTATTTTGCAATTAAGACCATTACGAATTTCTGTAGACAATAGCCTTTTGTCTTTTACAGGTAATATTGGCGGTGATGATCAATCAGGTCAATTACGGGTGAGGAATTTTCCGGTACAGTTAGTAAATAATTTCCTCAAGCTCCCAATAATTGGTGTTTCAGGTAATCTCAATGGTAGTGCTGCGTTAGCCGGGAGCATTGCTAATCCCCAAACCAAAGGGGATTTAGAAGTTACAGAAGGAACATTAAATGGGGTTTCGGTGGAGTCAGCTAGAGCCAGTTTCAGTTATGCTGATGGACGCTTCAACTTTGGCAGCACTGTTTCTATTGTGGAAACCCAGCCAATTAATATTACTGCCAGTATCCCCTATCAGTTACCTTTTGCCTCAGTCTTACCAGATAACAATCAAATTAGTTTGGATGTTCAGGTGAGAAATGAGGGATTAGGAATATTAAACCTGTTGACTAATCAGGCGGTATTTGAAGGGGGCGAGGGAGACGTAGATATTGCAGTGCGCGGTACTCTAGAAAAGCCAATAGTAAATGGGATTGCGTCGGTAAATAATGCTACATTTAGTTCTTATATACTACCGGAAAAAGTTAAAGGTGTTACCGGAAAAGTACTGTTTGATTTTGACCGCATTTTAGTAGAAAACCTCGAAGGTCGGTTCAGCCGAGGTAAAGTCGTAGCATCCGGAGAAATTCCCATTTTCAACAATGCACAACCCAATTTGGAGAATCCCCTGACTGTTAATATTAGTGAGTTAGTTTTGAATCTGGATGGCTTGTACCAAGGAGGTGCTAGTGGCAATTTACAGATTACAGGTTCGGCTCTCAACCCGGAAATTGGCGGTCAAGTGAATCTATTCAACGGTGAGGTTTTATTAGCTGCTGCTAACCCACCAGATGCTAAAAATAGTAAAGGTGCAAAAGCTTCTACCCTGAAATGGTCATCCTCTCTCCAAGAACCTACTCCCAGTCCAGGGGTTATATTTAATAATTTAGCTCTGCAACTCGGTAAAAATGTCGCAATTATTAATCCACCTCTTCTGAGCTTTACGGCTTCAGGTAACTTAACGGTGAACGGTTCCTTTACTAAACCAATACCTGATGGGACTATTAGCTTAGAAGAAGGTCAGGTGAATTTATTTACTACACAGTTTAAGCTGGCTCGTGGTTACCAACATACAGCCACCTTTAGAGGTAGTCAACCCCTTGACCCAGAATTAGATGTGAGGTTAGTCACCAAGGTACTAGACCTAGTTCAGAGTGGTGATTTCACACGCCCTAATAGTTTGGGGTTAGCAGCTTTAGAGAGTGTTCAAGTTGAGGCAAATGTCCAAGGTTTTGCCAGTCAATTAAATGAAGTCCTGCAACTTACAAGCAGCCCATCGCGATCGCAAACTGAAATTGTCGCTTTGTTGGGGGGCGGGTCGATCAGTGGTCAGGGAGCTAGAGATACTACTTTAGGCCTGATTAATATTGCCGGATCTGCGGTATTTAGCAATTTGCAGTCAGCTTTTAACGAGCTTGGTAGTGCTTTTGGCTTAACTGAACTGCGTATATTTCCGACTATTCTTTCTCAGAATCCCGAAGCAGGAAGAAACAATTCTACCTTAGAATTGGCAGCAGAGGCGGGTATTGACATTTCTACTAAGGTTTCTGTTTCAAATATTAAAATTTTGACCGCCAAAGATCCTTCACAATGGGGTATAAACTATCGAATTAATAACCAACTGCGCCTACGTGCTTCCACTAATTTAGAGGATGACAGTCGTGCTGTAGTGGAGTTTCAAACGCGATTTTGAACTGACTCCAAGGGGAAAAAAAGAAAAAATTGTGAAAAATTTAGTGTTAATTTATACGATTTCTCCTGGGGATAGTTGTTATACTCATATTTAGGTTCTACCTGGGAATTATTGAAGTGGCTCTGCCACTTCATTTTTATAGAAATTTGCCTATACTAATCATTAGATTTGCTATCGCGCCACGTTGCAGGGGGTTCTCTGATCTCACTGTGCGATCGCGCTAATTGCCAAGTCTTTAACATCAGGGGTTTTTGTTGTTCCAGATGGTTAACAAATTGTGTGATTGAATGGTCTGCTTTGATGGGAGTTTTCAAATCAAAATTAATGGATTGAAAAATTTTCAGATGATCTTTAATCAAATATCTAGCTGCAATTTTAGTCAGCCACAGCAAGACGCGATTATATAACCAACCGGAAATCCCCCCACGTTTCTGACTAATCAGTATAACTTTACCTTCAGATTTGCTCCCTTCCAACAGGCGTAGAGCCACCATAATGTGAACTTGGAATAAATTCGTCCGCACTGTCACAATGTTAGTGCTACCATACCAATAGCAGATATTCTGGACAATATTTTTACACAAAGGACGAATCAGCCGGAAGAAAATTGAACTTTTAGCGATAGATATTGTATTGCTGAAGATAATAGCATTTTGATTAATTTCTTGGTTGTCAAAATTAATTTTTGATGCTAGTTTGTGAACGGTATTAAAATGTTGGGCATCGATAGGATTAATCATCACCGCGTTAGGGTGAGAGTTAACCAAGAAATCATTACCAACAGCCACATCACATTCCTTGTTTTCTAACTCTGGAACAAAGGGTAAAGGTTGTTTGGGTATGTCTCCAGTCCAAACCCAAATCATGCCATATTTCTCAGCGGTTGGCCAAGTTTTTAACCTGACGGCAATAGGCTGATCTAAACATGGAATATTAACACAGAATCCTTGTTCATCAAACTGCCAATGATGGAAAAAACAGCGCAGTTCATTACCCTCAACCTTCCCTTGACCCAGGTGAGCGCCCATATGGGGACAGTAAGCATCAACGATTACTGCTCTTTTATCTTTACCACGGTAAATAGCCAATTCTTTCCCCAAAACTTTGACAGGCTTTACCTCTTTGACCCGCAGTTTTTTTGATGGTATCACCCAGTACCATCCCTCAACAAAACGTTCAGGATGATTAAAAATTCTCGGTTTATGGGTTGAAATCAGGTTATGCTTAACATTCATTTTCTAGTTTCGCTTGAACTGAAGCGGTTAATCTAGAAATAACATGAGAATTTGGGAAAAACGGTTAATTTCAGTACCGAGAAACATAGTTGTAAAAGTAAATTAATCAAGATAAGTCCTCTGTTGATGTCACATTGCAGGGAGCAAATATAATTGTTATTTTCTTATTAATTAAATATAAAATAATCACTAGATAGGTCTGCGACTCTTGTAGCTAGTCCTAAAGGATGTTATACTTAGCACGAGAGTGGGTAAAGTCTACCGTGTTAAATCAGGATAAAAAACTGTTTTTAATTGGTCAGGTAACAAGTCTGAGTGGAATTGCCATCAGAACAATTCGCTATTACGAAAGTTTAGGCTTAATCAAATCATCAGGACGCACAGAGGGAGGTTTTCGCCAATTTTCTATAGATGTGCTCACCCGGTTAGCTTTCATTAAAAGGGCCCAAAGTTTAGGTCTAAGTCTGGAAGAAATTGGCGGTATTCTAGCAGTTTATGACCAAGGGGAACCCCCCTGTGGTGAAATTAAAGAAAAGTTAGTAGAAAAACTGTCCCGAATTGATAGCCAAATTACTCAGTTATTGACTTTACGTGGACAAATTGGGGACTTACTGGCTGGATGGCACCATAAACCAGATCAGCAAGAGGATAAAATTTGTCCAATTATCCAATAACACCCCGTCGGGGCGGGCTATGGGAAATAGATGTACAGGTTAATCTTCACCCAAAAACTCTTGCTCTTCTAGGTAACGAATAGCCAAGCCATCAACCACCTTCACTACTCCTTTAGTATAGGTAGCTGTGTTATGTGCTGCTCTCCACGCTCCCCAATTGGGAACAAAGCCGGTGAGGGTAACTCTACCATTTTCCACTATGACATTGACATCCTCGGCTTCCACAAAGGTATTGCGTTCTAAAGCATTCTCAATAGTTCTGGCAATTTCTTCATCTTCTGGTCTCTTAGTGGGGACAACAGCTAGTTCATTGATAATATCAATTACTCCGGTAATGGCGTATGCTATGTCTTGCGCCTGAAATTTTTTCCAATAAGCGTCTACTGTCCCCCGTAAAGTTAGTAACCCACCGATAACGCTCACGTCAATTTTGTTAGCATCAATATCTGGATCCCAACTAAGAGCATTGGCTACATTGGATGCGATTTCTTCATCTATGGGAACAGGAATTGTACTAGGGTACTGCACTTGTAGGTGATTAATTACCTCCGATATTCCCGGTATTTCTTTTGTATCTTGTTCTGCTATGCTTTTGGCTCGATAACTAGGTACTGTTCCCCGTAGGGTGACTTTGGTATGATCAACAGTTACACCTACATCTGCCGCATTTACACGGTCGTCCCAATGCAGTTTTTCTACAACTTTAGCTTGGAGTTCTTCATCTATGGCTATAGTCATAATTACACCCGTTTAATTGCTGTGTTCTCAGTGCAGCCGCCTTAACTGACTCTAATATTAATTAGATTTGCTTTTCCTCTCTCCTGGGAGATGTATTGAAAATTTTGATTTATATACTTAGGTAGGATGCGGAATTTATGGGGAAGTGAAACAATATTCAGCCCGCGTGAGCGAGCTGAATGTGTACTTAGTAAGATACAACTAGTGTTTCATCGCTGACTTTGGTATATTGGGTGACGATTTCTCCGAAGAGTTGACCCTCAATAGTTTCCTGGTCTAACAATAAATCAACTAAATATTCCAAAGCTTCGCGGTTATCTTGTAATAGTTTTTTTGCTTGTAGGTAGGAACTGTTGACAATTTCGCCGACTTGAGAATCAATTTTGGCGGCAATTTTTTCAGAATACTCTGATTTACTCATCCAGTCGCGCCCCAAGAAGACTTCAGTGCTTTGATTTTCTAAGGACAATAATCCTAAATCAGACATCCCAAACCGTGTTACCATTTGTCTGGCCATGGCTGTAACTTGTTGCAAATCATTACTTGCACCTGTTGTTACTTCTGGCTGACCGAAAACAATTTCTTCGGCGGCGCGACCCCCCAATGTGGCGGTAATTTTGGCTTTGATTTGAGATCGAGAAATTAACCCCTGCTCTTCGTTGGGTGTAAACCAAGTTAGTCCTAGTGCTTGACCCCGGGGAATGAGTGTGACTTTCTGGACTGGGTCATGGTCTTTGAGTAGTGTGCCGATTAGGGCGTGTCCCACTTCATGGTAGGCTATGAGGCGCTTGTTTTTGCTATCGACTAAGGCCGTACCTTCCATACCTGCTACGACTCTATCTATGGCATTATCTATTTCTAGAATGGTAATCGCTTCTTTGCGTCTTCTAGCAGTGAGAATGGCTGCTTCATTGAGTAAGTTGGCTAAATCTGCACCAGTAAAACCAGGAGTTCGCCGCGCGATCGCATCTAAGGATACACTAGAGTCAATCTTCTTATTGCGTGAGTGGACTTGCAAAATTTCCGCACGTCCTTTGAGGTCTGGGGCGTCAACCATCACTTGTCGGTCAAAGCGTCCGGGTCTGAGCAATGCTGCATCTAAGACATCAGGGCGGTTAGTCGCAGCAATAATAATAATACCTGTGTTACCTTCAAAACCATCCATTTCGGTGAGCAGTTGGTTGAGAGTTTGTTCCCTTTCGTCGTTACCGCCACCGATACCAGTCCCCCGCTGTCTTCCCACTGCATCGATTTCATCGATAAATATTAAGCAGGGGGCGTTTTCCTTAGCTTTTTTAAATAAGTCCCGGACGCGCGACGCACCTACCCCCACAAACATCTCTACAAATTCCGAGCCGGAAATACTAAAGAAAGGTACACTAGCTTCGCCGGCGATCGCTTTTGCTAGCAAAGTTTTACCAGTACCCGGAGGGCCGACTAATAAAACTCCTTTGGGAATGCGTGCGCCTACAGCAGTAAATCTTTCTGGCTGCTTGAGGAAGGTCACCACTTCTCCTAGCTCTTCCTTGGCTTCTTCCACCCCAGCGACATCATCAAACTTGACACCAGTTTTTGCTTCCATTTGAAAGCGAGCGCGAGACTTGCCAAAATTCATGGCTTGATTAGAAGCATTGGCGGAGCGTCGGAGGAATAATAACATTAAAGCCATCAGTGGTAAAATCCACATGAGGTTAATTAACAGTCCCACAGCTAACCTGCTGTTAGCAGAGGAAACCTGACCAAAATCTACGTCTTGTTCTATGAGTGTGTTAATTAACTCAGTGTTTTTTGCTAACAGCCTGACTCTTATTGGTGGTGCATCAGGAGCTTGTCCCTTGAGATAAACCTTGGCTATCTGTTCTGTTTCGTCCAGCTCTACTTTTTTTACTTCCCCTTGTTTAGACTTATTAATTAACTGACCATAAGTCAGGGAGTCGCCCTCGGCTTTTTGCCCCCAGGCGGGAGTACCCATAAAAATACCTGGTAACATCAGTAAACTGGCGACTAAGGCAGCTGTACGCTGTTTTCTCAATGACTTTTTCCCGACATTTTCCATAATAATTACCCTTTGTCTAGTGGCATTAGCTGCGCCCTGAATTTATGCCTATGTTTTCGGCAAAAATTACTCTAACCAGAAATTATTATTTTATTATCTAGTCTAACTTCTAGACTAAGCTTAACCCACTAACTCTAGTTTCTTTGCCCGGGTATGGAATATTTGCCCATAATTCCCCGCCTAGCAGCCCAGCCAGATGGGTATTAATTCCTCAGATATAGTCCTATGGTAGTTCAGTCCGATTCTGTGGCATTTGACGAGAGAAATATAAATATGTAATATTTAAAATAAACATAATCGTAATGACTCCGCCTTTACTATATGGTGGTGTTGTATTAATATCTTGACTTTATGGGTGAATTATGGTAAATATTGTTGGCCTTGGTGGTATAGCAACAGCCAAGGTAATTTAAGCATAAACTATAAGTAGTCCCTTTTCATGTGAAGCGATCGCTTGCTATAGGTATATGCCCAAGTCGTACAGTTACGACCTTCGTCAAAAGGTCATCCAAGCTATTGAACTCGATG
>NZ_JAQMTM010000008.1:0-5137 GCF_028331085.1 Anabaena sp. CS-542/02 | reverse complement strand
CCGTCGTTTCGCCTTCTGAGCCATTTGGGATGTTTCAAAGGTTGGCAGTAAAATAATGTCAAAGTTATCAACCAAAAATCGAGCAGTTTTCTTGTGCAATTCGCCTACAAGGTTTTTGATTTTACCTCGCAGTCTACTGGCGGCGAGCTTCATCCTTCTTCTTTGTTTGCACTTGGCTTTAGTGAACTTAGAAATTAACTTATCCAAGCGAAAACACAGCTTCTGTATTTGCAGATTAGCAGATGTTCCAATTTCACCAAAACTAGATTCAGAAAAGAAGGTGATAAATTTTCTGATACCGGGGTCAAGTGCTACAACACGTCCTTGGTTATCAGACTTCTGTTGTGGCACATCCTCTGGAACTGTCAAATAGTAATCACGGTAGGCAAATACTAAACGACAGTCGCCAAAGCTTTGTGGTAAGGCTTCTTTGAATGTTACCTTACCTAATACAGTGTGGTAAATCCCCAAGTCACCGTTAACGGTAAAATCATTGGCAAAATTGGACTGGGACTCAATCTACTTGTGGGAATTGCTCACAGGGATACCGAAGCTGAACTCGACTGGATGGTGCGTAAGTGTTTACAATTACGAGTATTTCCTAATACAGAAGATGGCAAGAAATGGCAGAAATCTGTGCAAGAGATTGGCGGTGACTTGCTGGTAGTCAGTCAATTTACTCTTTATGGTGACTGTCGTCAAGGTCGCCGCCCCTCTTTTGACCAATCGGCTCATCCCCAACTAGCTCAAGAATTATATGACCGCTTTGTCAGCAAGTTACAAGGTAGTGGTCTGACAGTGGCTACCGGTGAATTTGGTGCCATCATGGAAGTGACTATCGAAAATGACGGATCTGTTACCCTGTTGCTGGAGAAAGAACCTTTGTAGCCCATCAGTCGGGAAAAATTAAATTTATATAAAGATTTGTAAGAAGTTTGTTAATTCCCAGATGTTTGCGATAGGTTATATAAGGGTCAATTGTAAGTAATAAATTTTTTCCCGCCTCAAGAGGCGAAAATTATCAAAAGCCCCCAATTTAGCTCATATTTGAATAGACACACAAACTGTGGTGACTATAAAACTAAAAAAGTTAACAGATTCCATTAATCTTTCTATGTTATTTATCGGGTGCATAGGTTGTTCGTATGGCATCTAAGATGAAGTAACGGCAGAATTTTCAGTTATTTAGTGGTGATTACCGTATAAAACCGAATTTTCTGGCTGACTAGTAGGGTTTATTATGGTATAGTAAAGAAGTTAAGACTAGCTTTACCAACTACAATACTCCACGCATCGATGACAATTGCAAAACGGAAAGCAGTTTTGATTAAGTATTTATCAAACAAAATCACAAATTGAATCGAGGCTATGACTCAGCAAGTGATTCACCCAATGGTGAAATTGCAACGTAAAGTGCAATCACTCATCGAATCTAATATTATCAAACCAACTGATAGCATTTGGAAAATTGCATTGCTCTACGGCGATGACTGGCAGCACTGGAAACGGGAACTGCAAGACTTTGGCTTTAGTATGCAAGATCCAATTGGCGAACTGCTAGCAGTGGAAGCTTGGGACGAGGAATAGATGCTAGATCCGGGGAGTATTTCTCTGACTGCTCCCCACTCCCTAAACTTGGCAAGCAGCTAATGCTTCAGCCAGTTCTCTAGCACTTTGGTATCGGTCTCGTGGTATGTACTGCGTGACCCGTTCAATAATTTCTCTGAGTTGAGGACTAATTGTGGGAATTTTTTCCACATCAAATTGCGAACCTTGTCCTCGGTAACGATAAAACTTAAAAGGATTTTCGCCGGTGAGGAGAAAAATTAAAGTAGGACCAATGGCATACAAGTCAGATTGAGTTAAGGGTTGTCCTCGCTCTTGTTCCGGGGCGCAGTAACCCTCAGCACCAATCCGGGTTCCTTGTCTAGTCCCAATCTCCTTGACAGCACCAAAATCTAACACCACGACATGATTATTGGAACTTCCCACCATCAGGTTAGCAGGTTTGATATCACGATGTATTAGTGGTGGATTTTGGCTATGGAGATAATCTAAGATGTTGCAGGTTTGAATCATCCAGACAATCGCCTGATTCGGTGATACCGGACCTCTCCCATACACTCTTTTTTCTAAATCTTCGCCATGAACTAACTCCATGGCCAAGTATTTTTTACCCCCAACCACAAAAAAGTCGTAATATTTGGGAATTCCTGAATGATCCAGGCATTTGAGAGTATGCGCCTCCCGTTCAAATAATTCTTGGGCTTTGGCAATTTTAGCCATGTCGGCGTTCATTTCCTTTAAAACCAACAATTGTGGTTTTCCTAAAGTCAGACCCCCTGCATCCCAAGCTAGATAAGTAGTACCCATACCGCCCTGTCCCAGAGTTCGCAAAACCTGATATTGACGAATTTTCTGCTTGACTGAAATAGGTTGACCGCAATGAACACAAAAGAGATTACCAGGCGAATTACCTTCGTGGTTGCAAGTCGAGGCTAAAGCCTCAGCTTCACCACCCGCAACATATCCGAGCAAAGTACCTGGAACTTGCTGACATTGGAATTGTAATATTGGACCCCCCTGTGCCAGTTGTAATACAGAATTATCCGCCAAAGGGCACTGACGTACAAGGATACCATCTACAAAAGTGCCATTAGTACCTTGACTAATTACCTGCCAAGAAGAGAGATTATTATTTTGGGATAACTTAACCTCTCTGAGTTCTAAATGGTGTCGCGAAACCAAAATATCAGATAAAACCACATCATTATCCCCCGCTCTTCCAATGCGAATTACCGAGGGATTTTCAAAATACCACTGCTGAAGTGGCTTTTTCTGTTGGGGTTCTAACAAAGTCAGAATAACCACAATACAACAACCTGCATCAGTTTAAACAATTAGCCAACAATTAGCCACTGGGAATTAATCAACCATTCCTAAATACTTTTAACCGCTCATATTTAGACGCACTTTCGCCCGGATAAGTATGACTGTAATATTGTCATGACCATTGTATTGGTTTGCTAAATCAATTAATTCTGTGACTCCTTGTTCTAGATTAGAGTCAGAATGCAACAGGGAAATTAGGTTATTCTGCCCATAAATTTCTAGGACATCATTATCTGACAGACCATCAGACACCAGCAGCAACAGGCTATCTTCAGTAATCGTGAAAAACTTGACATCGGGTCTAATGGCATTTTGATCTCGCGGTCCCAAGGCTTGAGTTAGCTGGTACGCGTCCGGGCGGCTATAGGCTATACTGGCCTCCACTCCTCTAGAAATCTCTCGTTGACCTACTTCATGATCTACAGTCATTTGTTCTAAATCTTTGTTAGGCCTGAGCCGATAAAGGCGACTATCTCCTACATGGGCTACTGCTGCTTGAGTACCTTGAATTAACAGCATAACTAAGGTAGTACCCATGCGCTTGACTCCGGAACGCAGTTGTTGTTGATTTAACTCATAAACTGCTTGATTAGCTACGTATACTGCTTCACGAATCTGGTCTTCTGTGGGTATTTGGTTAGTAGTCCAATGTTGTTCAAAGTATTCCTTGAGTGTGTTAACTGCTAACTCACTGGCTACCTCACCCCCCGCATGGCCACCCATCCCATCACAGAGGATATATAAACCACGGAATTCAAGAATTTGTTGGTTTGGCAATTCCAACTCACTGATTTTGGTTTGAATGCCAAAGTAATCCTCATTGTAGTTACGTTTCTTACCTACATCAGTACCTGCTGCATTTTCTAAACTACTCAATTCCATTGAGGGTAGAACATTTGGCAAATCATGGGATTGTAAAATAGTCGGTGCTGCGGCATTTTCTTTGATGGGATCAGCTATTCTGCTGATGGGTGTTTCTAGTTCCGCGATAATTTCCTGTAAATGCGATCGCAACTGCTCAACTGTCTCAATTTTACCTAGTTCTAAATCTTCTAAAATCCTCACTATAGAACCAAAGTAAGTCCTCTGGGACTGTCTAAAGATTACCTGCCAAACTTCCCCCAAAGCTTGGATAGTTAAAGGATGCTCTAGGATGGTGAATGTTTCTACTTTTCCCCGACCTAAGAATACTATATTTGGCAGTTCCTTCAGTGATTCTACATACAACCTTTCCAGACCTAGTCTTTTGTCTGCATTTAAGCGCAGATTGTCTAATTTCAATAAACTTTGACGACAACTCACCGTTTCTAATGCCCCCCAGAGTCGGCTCATCTGATCTAGGTAATGTAAAATCTCTAAGGTAGATGTGGTTTCAGCTTCCCAGATGTCGAGTAAACACTGCCAATGGGAACGGTCTTCGATGAGTAACACCTGCATATTATCTTGTTCCCAGACATCATGAATAGCTGGTATACCTAGGTGACCTTGAGATTGCAAGACAATATAAGCTTGACCAAGAGGAGAAACTCCAGTAATTTCCACTGATGGCATAACCAATCCCTGTCTCTGACTAGCTAGTATGGCCTCAATGGGAGATATTTGATATGGCTGACAGTCCAAGACTTTCACCCACATTTCGGACTCATTCACCGTTGATAGTGGTTCTAAAAGTTGATAGCGCTGTTTTTTGTCTAAATAAGAACCTAATGTGAGATGTGACCCTGATATACAAGCAGTTGGGGATGTTTCTTGCTCATTTTCTGCCTTTTCCTCGCGAATCAATTCCCCATCTTCATTCCCCCTCTTAGTAACAGTGATAATTCCCTGCCAAACTTTGCCGCATTGCGCACCACAGTGATCACAAAGTCGTGCATTCACAGGTACTTCAGTACTACACTCAGGACAAACCCTGTGAGTTAGCGATGCACCACAACTTTGACAGAATTTGTTACCATTAGGGTTTTCAAATGTACACTGAGGGCAAATGAGCATAATGAAAGTTCCGATACTTTTTTGCTAACATTCACTAACAAATACACTCTTTAAGAGAGGGCGTATCAACCAATGCACGTAGGAAAATCCCTCGCGCACCATTTATGTCCCGGCTCATTACCAGCCCGTCAGATGGAGACTTAACGAAATTAGCACCACCAAGGTTGGGGATGATTTCACCAGTCCAACTGACTGTTTTTGATGTGTACGCTTCGTTCACATCCATCACTACTTTATTAGTCTCAAAAGCCTT
>NZ_JAQMTM010000122.1:0-26756 GCF_028331085.1 Anabaena sp. CS-542/02 | reverse complement strand
GAATGATATGCCGCTCCACAACTTGCATATATGATACACATGCAAAACATCATATATAATAACATTATTTTGTAAGTTGTGTCAATCAAATGTTAATATCTAACTATATATGACTATATTTCTGTTATTCAAACCCAATACCACTAGTAGCGGATAAAATGGGGCGGCCATTGGGTAAATATCCCATATAGCTATTGAGTCCGCGATTCTCCGACAACAAGCGCACATCTTGCAAATAGGTCTGAGCAATCAGCCGCGCCCTTTCAGGGTCACCAGATAACAAAGCCATGGTGGGAGGTGACACACCTAAATCATTTACTCCAAAACCAATATGATACATGATGGCAAAAACTCAGCCTATCTATGGGTTTACTTTAGCAGGTGGTGAAAAAGACACCATGAAAATGATTTTAGAGGTAACAAAAGTAAATTTCATCCCAGTTCAAGAGCAGAGATATTGGCTAAACGTTAAATAAACTTACTTATATAGGGTAATAATTACCAAAAGTACTGTAATCAATCACTTTGCACACAAAATACAGTCTGTTATCTGGTCTAAAAACTGGGTTTTATGTCTTAAATGCTAGATATGAGCATGAATATTAGCATAATGTCAGTTATACTTGCTACAGAATTTAAATTCAGTTAATGTGTAAATTATCAAGAACCAGCTTTAGAGCCGCCTGGAAATTTTAGTTACACACCAAAAATAAAAATATGAATAAAAAACAGATTCTGGCTTGGATTGCTCTAGCAGTTACTAGCTGTATCCTAGCTATTACCTTACCTTTAATCACTTTCACACCCTCACCAGCACAGTCAAACATCAACTTACTAGTATCTGCGGCCGCTAGTACCAGAGATGTACTCACAGAAATACAGGACATTTATCAACAAAGTAAACCAAACGTCAATATCACATATAACTTTGGGGCTTCTGGCGCACTACAACGACAAATTGAACAAGGTGCTCCTGTAGATATATTTATTTCTGCTGCTAGAAAACAAGTGGATGCACTAGAACAAAAAGGACTTTTACTACCGGGTACTCGTACCAACTTGGCAAATAACCGCTTAGTCTTGATTGTCCCCAAGAATAGCACCGGCATTAATAGCTTTTTCAACTTAACACAGACTCGAGTTAGGAGAATCGCTGTGGGAGAACCCAGAAGTGTCCCCGCAGGAGAATACGCAGACCAGGTATTCAAAAAACTGGGTATTTTTGAGCAAGTGAAGCCTAAATTAGTTTTAGCTAATAATGTGCGTCAAGTTTTAGCAGCGGTAGAAAGTGGCGATGCTGATGCTGGTTTAGTATACGCCACAGATGCCAAAATTTCCAGCAAAGTCAAAGTTGTAGTCGCTGCTGATGAAAAATACCACTCTGCAATTGTTTATCCCATGGCGGTAATTAAAACCAGTAAAAATATCCCTGCGGGCAAAGAATTTCTCAATTTTTTATCAAGTAACCAAGCAAAAGCTATACTCAGGAAATACGGGTTTATTGTGAGTTAATAGCATATCTTGGTTTTGTGTCCTTTTTTCAAGAATGCTGAAGGAGCATAGATGAGGGGCGGTGGTGCTGGTTAAGATGACCACACCACAATATTTGTATAATTTTCTGTAAATATAGTCATCCTATTTGACTTGAGAAATTATGAGTGAGGAAAGGGAACAGGGAACACCGGAACACCGGAACAGAAATTGTTCATGAATCATTTAGGATTGCTATATACACAAATTACCAATTAATATGGATTTATCACCCCTGTGGATCTCACTAAAGACCTCACTACTGGCCACAGTTATTACCTTTTTCCTGGGGATTTTGTCCGCTTACTGGATGTTAGGATACAAGGGTAAAGCCAAGTCATTCATTGAAGGAATCTTTGTCGCACCTTTGATTTTACCACCTACAGTTGTAGGCTTTTTATTACTACTATTTTTTGGCAGAAATGGCCCCGCGGGTAAACTGATGCAGCCGTTGAATTTCAGCATTGTTTTTACTTGGTATGGTGCTGCCATTGCTGCCACTGTGGTATCATTTCCCATCATGTATAAAACAGCTTTAGGAGCCTTTGAACAAATTGATGGCAATCTTTTAAGAGTAGCCAGAACCCTGGGAGCTTCTGAATCAACAATCTTTTGGCGCATCAGTTTACCCCTCGCATTTCCCGGAATTGTGGCGGCCACCAGTTTAGCTTTTGCGCGGGCTTTAGGTGAGTTTGGCGCTACCCTGATGTTAGCGGGTAATATTCCCGGACAAACTCAAAATATCCCTATGGCAATTTATTTTGCTGTGGAAGCTGGGGCGATGAATGAGGCCTGGTTTTGGTCGATCGCGATCATGAGTATTTCCCTATCTGGCATTATTGCAGTTAACTTGTGGCAAGAAAACCGGGGGAAGAATAAACAGCCAAGTTCGCCATTTCCCATAGGACTGAGAAATCAGGAATACCAGAAATGTCAAACTGCTTCTAACACTAAATCAGGATTATTTGTAGATATCGGCAAAAAACTTCCCGGCTTTCACCTGCAAGTATGTTTTAGTGGTGATAGTAATACCTTGGGGTTTTTGGGAGGTTCAGGCGCTGGGAAAAGTATGATTTTGCGCTGTATTGCTGGTATAGAAACACCTACAAAAGGAGTGATTATTTTAAATGGGCGGGTGTTATTTGATTCTCGTCAGGGAGTTAATTTACCTCCACGCGATCGCCGTATTGGTTTCTTAATGCAGAATTACGCTTTATTCCCTCACATGACTGTCATGCAAAATATTGCTTTTGGTTTACCTCAAGGGTTATCGAAGTCAGAGATTAAACAACAGGTACAAGCGCAATTACTAGCTGTCCAGTTACAGGGATTAGAGAACCGCTACCCCCATCAACTTTCGGGGGGACAGCAACAACGGGTAGCTTTAGCCAGGGCTTTAGCAATTAAACCAGAAGCATTATTATTAGATGAACCATTTTCCGCTCTTGATACCTATCTGCGCCACCAATTACAAGAACAATTAATTGAAACTCTGAGTACTTATTCAGGGGTGACCTTATTTGTCACCCATAATCTAGAAGAAGCCTATGAGGTATGTCAACAGTTGTTAGTCATGTCTCAAGGTCAAATTATTGCTAACGATGATAAACAAAATATTTTCGCCCATCCCAATACTTACACCGTAGCCCAGTTAACAGGTTGTAAAAACTTTTCCCCAGTCAAGGTAGTATCGGACAGTCAAGTTAAAGCTTTAGATTGGGAATGTACTCTCAAAGTCAGGGAACCTTGGCCGCAATCTCCCGCTTATATAGGTATTCGCGCCCATCATCTAGACTTTACAGATGACCCTCATAGTGAGAATACTTTCCCGTGTTGGTTAATCAAGACTAGGGAAACACCCCACAGGGTAACGTTATATTTACGACTGCACAATTCACTCAGTAACGGTGATGATTATCACTTGCAAGCGGAAGTGTTTAAGGAGAAATGGGCTAATTTAAAATATAAACCTTTCCCATGGTATGTGCGTTTAGATATGGGGAAACTTTTTTTAATGGCGGACAATCATCACCATTTCACGCTATTTTAAAGAAGAAACCACAAAAACTGAACGCCTAAAACGTGGTCAAACAGGACGAACTTCGCAACAAGTTAAAACAAACCAGAATCCGCTTGGGTATGAGTCAGCAAGATTTAGCTAATTTGGCTGGCGTTACTCGTCAAACTATTAGCGGTGTAGAGTCGGGACAATATGCACCATCCACTACTATAGCCCTACGATTGGCAAAAGCCCTGGGTTGTCAAGTAGAAGATTTATTTTGGTTAGAGCAAGATTTACCGGAAATCACCGCAGTACCCGCCTATAATGTACCCCTAGGTGAAGGGTTGCGGCTAATTTTAGCCCAAGTGGGTAATCAATGGATTGCTCATCCTTTAATTGGTCAAGATGCATTCCGTACTGAAATGATACCAGCCGATGGGGAAGGCGATCGCCTACCTGGTAAAAATACTATGGTCGTCCAGTTGCTAGATGAACCGGTAAATCTGTATGATACAGTGATTTTGGCAGGTTGTGCGCCGGCTTTATCCCTCTGGGCGCGCGCTGCGGAACGTTGGCATCCTCACTTGCGAGTACACTGGATTTTAGATAACAGTATGACAGCATTGCACCGACTGCGCCGGGGGGAAGTTCATCTGGCGGGTATGCATATGTACGATTCCCAGACGGGAGAATATAATACACCCTTTGTGCGTTCCATAATCAAAGATGCGACGACGGTATTAATTAACCTGGGTATCTGGGAAGAGGGAATGCTCACCCAACCCCATAATCCCTTGGGATTAAAAAGTATTGCAGATTTAGCCCAGCCTGGTGTCACCATTGCTAACCGCGAAGCTGGGTCAGGTAGTCGCCAAGTGTTGGAGCGATCGCTACAAGAGGCAAATATACCATTTACAGCCGTCAAAGGATTTGACCACATTCTCCACGGACACTTAGAAGTAGCCCAAGCAGTAGCTACGGGTAAAGTAACATCTGGTATCAGCACTGCATCTGTGGCCGCGGCCTTTGGCTTAGGATTCATCCCTTTACAAGAATCAAGATACGACTTAGCTATTCTCCAGCCATACTTAGATGAAGCCCCTGTACAGAAATTACTGGGTACTTTAGGACATCGGCGGGTACTCTCACAGCTAGAGGCTATTGGCGGTTATAATACCACTCAAACTGGGGAAGTAGTGGCTACAATCGAAGCAACTACAGGTAATTCCTAATTCATGTTTGGGTGTTTTAGGTTCCCAGGAACTTTCAATTCTTTAAACCTTGGTGGTAATAATTCCCCCACCTCTTCCAGGGATTTGAAAACTCCATAAGCTAAATTGCTAATTTCAGGGGATGGTTGCTCAATATCGGGAACCATAATGGCACACATTCCCGCCTCAAAAGCAGCTTCCACACCCACACATGAGTCTTCAAACACTATACACTCTGCGGGCGTAATGTTCATGCGGTGACTCGCTTCTAGAAAAATATCCGGTGCTGGTTTACCCTCAGCTACATCTTCACTGGTGACTATTATGGTGAAATATTGGTTAATCCCCGCATTTGTTAAACGTCGGATGGCTCTAGTGCGTCCCGTTCCGGTGGCTAATCCAATCATCATACCCAGTTCATTGAATCTTCCGAGCAAATCTAAAACTCCTGGTTTCATTGGTAGACCTTCTCGCAATTCTCGCTCATCACCAATGGCGATGCGTTGGGTGGTCACTGAGTCAAATGGTAAACTTTCTCCGTAAACTTTTTTGAGTAATTTTTCCCGCCATGATAAGTCTCGTCCTACCAGTGACCTGTATAAATTATCGCTCATTATATAGCCATGCTCTTTGAGCGCCTGTTTCCACGCCCATCGAGCAATACTTTCTGTATCAAATAGCAGGCCATCCATATCAAAAATTGCGCCTCGGTAACTTGATAACACTTTGACGACCTCAATAGTTATTATATTTAACTATTTAACAATGTTTTTCGGCAACTAACAAACATCTGTAGGGTCTGATAGCGGAGCATGGCCTTAAGGATAGGGCTTTTGCTGTCTCAGTTTTAGGCTCCGTTCTTTTGAGAAAATATTTACATATAGGACTCCTATTTGATTTTTGAACAAGACTCACTACACACGGTAATTCTTCTTACCTGTTCCCTGTTCCCTGTTCCCTGTTCCCTACCTAGACAAATCAATTCAGAACCCAAACCGGCATATAGGACTCCTATTTGATTTTTGAACAAGACTCACTACATACGGTAATTCTTCTTACCTGTTCCCTGTTCCCTGTTCCCTGTTCCCTACCTAGACAAATCAATTCAGAACCCAAACCGGATTTCTATATAGCAATCCTAAATGATTCATGAACAATTTCTGTTCCCTGTTCCCTGTTCCCTGTTCCCTTTCCTCACTCATAATTTCTCAAGTCAAATAGGATGACTATATTTTCTAAAAATAATCTAAATAATCTCCCAAAGTCCTTGATAAGTAACATTGTTTACGGTATTCATATTCATGAATAAATTATTAGTAGATGAAGTGGTTATAAATAGGATTTAGGAGAATATTTTGAATAAGGATTTATTAGCTTTTTTAGCTAGTATAATTTTCAGTGTTCTCACCATAAACCTGATTAAAACACTGAATCTACCTACATTTGTTACTTTCAGTATTGCTATTTATTCCAGTTATATATTGATGTTTTTTATCCTGTTGCATCATTATATTTCTCAACATAGAAAAAAAATTAAATAAATTTGTCTCTAGTCTCTGCGTTATCCCATGGTCTAATCTATGATGAGTGTTGACTGTTGACTGTAAGCAGTTGTATAAACCTATACCTTTGTTGCCATGCCTTTCCGTCAAACCTTATCAAAATCTGATATCGAACTTTCCTATTTAGAGTGGAAAGAAGGAAAAGAACCTTTATTGTTATTGCATGGTTTAGCTGACAACGCTTTGGTGTGGTCCAGCTTGGGAGATGACCTAGCCCCACAATACCACATAGTTGCCCCAGATATGCGTGGTCATGGTGAAAGCAGCAAGCCAGAAGATGATTATACCTTTGCAAGTGCGATCGCAGACCTGGAAGCCCTCATGGATCATCTGGGATGGTCTTCTACCCATGTTGTCAGTCACTCTTGGACAGGAAAACTCGCCGCTATCTGGGCGAGAAAAAACCCGCAACGTTTACGCAGTATGGTTTTAGTTGACCCGATTTTTATCTGGAAAATGCCTAGTTTATTGCGGTTAACTTTCCCCCTGTTGTACCGTTACCTATCTTTCCTCAAAGGTATGGGACCATTTGCTAGTTACTCCGAAGCTGAAGCACAAGCGCGTCAGTTAAAACAATATCAAGGATGGAGTACTTTACAACAAAAGGTATTTCAAGGGGGAATTGAACCAAAACCCGATGGGAGTTGGGGTAGTAAGTTTACTATAGCGGCTCGCGATCGCATTTTTGCAGATGTTATGTGTGTACCCGGTTTTATTTCCCCCGTTGAGACTCCTACCCTGTTCATACAACCAGAACAGGGTCTGAACCGCCTCAACTGGCAAATTAAACCTTACAAAACTTATCTAAAGAATTTGCGCCTTTGCCAAGTTCCGGGTAATCATTGGCCATTTTTGACAGAACCCGAAGCATTTAACCGGACTGTAGCAGCATTTCTAGCAGAACGTAAATAAAAGCAGCCTGACTTTGACATTATTTGATCATGAGCCTTTGTATTAATCCAGTTTGTCCTCAACCTCATCACCCAAATAATCAAGACCGGTTTTGTCAGAGTTGCGGTTCCTCCTTGGAACTACTAGGACGTTATCGGGTGCTCAGTTTGTTGAGTGACAAAACTGGGTTTAGTAAAGTCTATGCAGCTACTGAACAAAACACGCCTAAAATCCTCAAGGTCTTGAATCAAGACTTATCAAATGACCCAGAAGCAGTAGATTTATTTTGCCAAGAAGCCTCTATTTTGTCAAGTCTGAATCATCCAGTTCTGCCGAAATTTGCCGGATATTTTCAGCATGAAACTAGAAATGGTTTGCTTCTCCACTGTATAATCATGGAAACAATGGAGCAGCCTCATTTGGATGTGTGGCTAAAGCAGCAGAATAGCCTGGGTTCACCTGGGGAGGCTGTGGATTGGTTAAGAAAATTTATACCTACAAATATCACCCCCACACAGTCATCAAATAAAGTTCCTTTACAAGGACTATTAGCGGCTCTGTTAGCTTCTTTGGGGATTCTGGGTTTGATAGCTTTAGTGATATATTCTCCCCAGTTTGCCACCTTGACACCATCAACACAATCTCCCGAAAGAAAAGGGATGGTTGATTACTTTCCTTATCAGGAAGGTATGGATAGTCAAGGTAAAATTGCTAAGTTTAATATAGCTGTTTTGTCAGTTAAATATAAATGGGTACCTGGTAGCAATTTTCAAGTTAAATATAATGATGAAATTATTAGTCTTGACCTTCTCAACTTAAAACTACAGCCAGAAAATATCCAGGAAATCATGCAAGAACCTAGTGAAATTATTGCTGTGGGTGTGGCGAATTGTGGCGGGAAACCAGGAGTTAAACAACGCCTGGCTTTAGAACGCGCTCAACAAATTAAAGGTTTAGCAACTAGATTATTTGAGAATACACCCAGCGTTAAAGGTTATCGTTTGTTAAACCTGGGTCAATTTCAAGGAAGCACCTGTCAGGAAAATCAGGACTTGACGGCATACCAAACAAGTGTAATTATCATAGGGGTGAAGGAAGCACCAGCAGGTCTGATTTTAGATGAAGCCTTAAGAGATAGGTTAACCAATAAACCTTTTGCTGATTTTAAGTTAGAAAATTACTCTCTGGGTTCTATCAGGCAATTTAAAACTTTATTCAGTAAATAAAGGCAACTTAACCGTAAAAGTAGCCCCTAGCCCTTCCCCGGGACTATGGGCTTCAATAGTACCCCCGTGTAATTCTACCAAATGACGGGCGATCGCTAAACCCAGTCCCAAACCAGTTTGTTGATGACTACACTCTGCCTGATGATACCGCTTAAACACGTGGGGCAGAAATTCCGGTTTAATACCCACACCAGTATCACTCACCTGAATACGTATTGAAGACTGATCATTTTTTGCTAGTTGCACTTGCACTTTGCCACCAGGTGGGGTAAACTTAATAGCATTGGAAAGTAAATTACCTAAAACTTGTGACAATCGATGGGTATCCCCAACTATAGGGGGGATAGATTCATCAATGACAGACTCTAAATGAACGCCTTTAGTACTGGCATCCGGGTAAACAGTTTCCACAGATGCTTTGACCAAACTCACCAAATTGACTGAGCGGAGTTCTATCTGTAGCTGACCCCGGAGGATACGGGTCATATTTAACAGATCTTCTAAAAGTTTAGACTGAGATTGAGCATTACGCTCGATGGTTTCTAAAGCTCTCTCAACTGTATCTGGAGGTAGTTCACGAGTCCGTAGTAATTTAGCCCAGCCGAGAATGGCATTAAGTGGCGATCGCAAATCATGAGATACCATAGCCACAAACTCATCTTTAGTTTGGTTAGCTGTTTCCGCGGCTGTTCTGGCTGCTTGTTCGAGCTGTAACAGCCTATCCCGTTCAGCTTCTAACTGCTTGTGCTGGTCTATATCAGTGCTAGTACCAAACCACTTAATTACCTGTCCTTGGTCATTCTTAATTGGTAAACCCCTGGCTAAATGCCAAAAATAGCTACCGTCAAATTTCCGGTAACGCATTTCGGTGTTCATAGTTTGTCCTGTCTCCAAGGCTTTCATCCCGGAGTGGATAGCTGAGGGAAGATCATCTGGATGTATAACTTGTCGCCAGCCTAACCCTAGGGCTTGCTCCATAGTTTGACCCGTAAATTCACACCACTGTTGATTTACATACTCGTATTCACCCTCAAGATTGCAAATCCACACCAGTTGTGGAATGGCATTAGATAAATAACGGTAGCGTTCCTCACTGTCGCGCAAAGCGGTTTCAGTAGCTTTGCGATCGCTAATGTCTGTAGCACTGCCTACGGCTCGTATAATAATCTTACCATAAGGGTCTCTGACAATTATGCCCTGATCTAATATATGGCGATACTCCTGGTCTTTATGAAGTATCCGATACTCCATCGTATAGTATTGACCCTCAGTGAGAATATTTCTCCATTGCTCTCCCACAGGCTTTCTATCTTCGGGATGAATTTTCTCTATCCACCATTTATGGGTGGGAGCTGCTTCTGCTAAGGAATAACCCAAAATTCGGGTTAACCCCTCAGTTCTGCTAACAGTATTATTCTTAAAATCTATGTCATAAATTAGGCAATTTACCGCAGCGGCGGCTAGTTGAAAACGCTCATTACTTAAACGCAGCTGTTCCTCTACTTGCTTACGCGCAGTGATATCAAAAGCTGTACCCACAATGTGGTGCGGCGAACCGTCAACACTCCTGTTAAATACAGTATCTCGACTGACAAACCACCGCCATTCACCATTGGCGTGGCGCATCCGGTATTCAAATTCGACAATTTTACCATCCTCAGCGGAGTTAATTACTTGCAAGTGTCTAGTAAATCGTACCCAATCTTCAGGATGCATTAACAACGGGAGCAACTCAGTACCCATGTCCTGAATTTCTTGGGCAGTATAACCAAGAAGTTTGGTAAATTGATTATTAGTATAGATATTCTGCTGTTGAATTAAATCATAAACGTATAACATCCCTGGTATAGTATTAGTAATAGCTTCGATAAACTGCTGACTATTGCGTAACTTATCTTCCGCCTCTTTTTTCGCGGTGACATCTCGCCAAGAAGCAACGAAGCCATCCCCCATTTTGGCGATGCGAATGTCAATCACCTTGGCTGATTGCAGTCTCTGGTCACAAGCAGTCCAGACGACAGAATCTTTCTCTAAAGGCTGACCTGTTTCTACCACTCGACAACATTCATCAAACAAGCCATTATCGCGGATATTCAGGAGAATGTTGCACAGATATTCGCCCTGGGCCCCTGATACAATTTGGCTAAATTCACAAGCGGCGGCGTTCATATAATCCACACGAAAGCGCAGGATTTCCCCCATCTGCTGACGTACAGCCGAAAAAATGCCGAAACAATCCAGCATATTCTCAATGGAGGTGCGGAAACGTTCCTCACTGCGTTGCAGCTCTTGACTAAGTTGCACATTTTTGATCGCTGAGTGAATCGTTGAGCGCAAACGCTCACCAGTGGTCTGTCCTTTCACTAAATAGTCTTGAGCACCACTTTTCATTGCAGCTACAGCTACAGTTTCGTTACCATAACCAGTTAACATAATCACTGCTGGCATGATTTTCTGTGACTGCTCTTGTAATTCTGCCAGAAATTCTAAGCCATCTAAGTCCGGTAGTAAAAAGTCTAATAAAATGGCATCAGGGTGAAACTGCTGACACAATTTCAAGGCTCCTTCCCCTGACTCCTCTTCGAGTACTGTGTAGATGTATTCCTGGTCTTGCAGTAGATAACGACGATAGGCCTGGCGGTCTTCCTGACAATCATCGATAATTAAAACAGTAACCGGTTCTGTCATAACTATTTACTAACAGCTATGGCTTACGCCATGCTACGCTATCGGGGAGGATGACTATATCTAACCAATAAGTGATGAAACTTTGAATAGTTTCCACTAGTCTGTTAATATCAATGGGCTTTAACATATAACTGGCAACGCAAGATTGATAACATACTTCAATGTCTTTGGGATTAGATGATGTGGTAAATACAACTACAGGGATATATTTAAACTCCTCATCCTGCTTGATTTTCTGTAAGACTTCTCGCCCATCAGTTCCCGGTAAGTTCAGATCGAGCAAAATAATCGACGGACGCGGTAAGTTTTGAGTATTACTGTAAATCCCGGTGTGGTAAAGGAAGTCCAGCGCCTCATCGCCATCAGTACAGCGAAACACAGGATTAACTACAGCTTGTTTCTTCATAATGCGACACAGGGCTTCAAAATCTTCGTCGCTATCTTCAATTACAAGTAAAGGCTTGGTAAGATTGCCAATCATCAGTTTATTTCACTCCTTCTAATGTGAAATAAAAGGTAGTACCCTCGCCATAGGTGGAATCTACCCAAATTCTCCCCCCGTGTCTTTCTACTATTTTTTTGGCGATGGTTAAACCCGCTCCTGTACCTCCCCCATATTTACTCGGTCCGTGTAGTCGTTTGAAAATTCGGAAAATTGACTCAAAATGTTTCTCTCGAATCCCAATCCCATTATCTCTCACATAAAATATCGTGGGGGATGGTGGTTCCTCTATGTAACCTATGCAAATCCATTTATTGGCTTTATCGTTGTATTTGATGGCGTTAGTAATCAAATTGTTAAACAGTTCACCTACTCGGACGCGATCGCAATACACTGTCGGTAGGGGTCTGGAAATCTGAATATCTACTTTCATATCCTCAATCCGCGGACGCAATAACTCTAAACTACCATTTAGTATATGATTCAGGTCTGTGGGAGCCATAGCCAGGTCTGCTCTCCCCAAGCGAGAAAAATGCAGCAGTGAATCGATTAAATCCTCCATCCGCTGAGTGAGACGGATCAACGTTTCTAACTTTTTCTTGCCTTCTTCATTCAGCAGCCCGCCGTAATCTTCCATCAGGAAGTTAGAATAATTGTGAATACCCCGCAGAGGCTCCTTTAAATCATGGGACGCTATATAGGCAAAAGCATCTAATTCTCTATTACTCCGTTCCAGTTCCACATTTAGCTGTGCTAATTCATCCGCTTTGCGCAGCACTAAGCCAATAATTGCACTTCTCAACTCCAGCGCTGCATTTATTTCATGGGATTTCCAGGGTACTGACCTTAATAGTACTGTTTCTTTCCATAACTCAAAGGATTTGCGCGGTGATAGGCGTATACTACCATTTTCTTGCGCTTCTACCGGTTTATTGGGGTTACCTCCCCAATCTACAGTTTGCACTACCTCCGGGCGAAACCATAAAACATAGTTCTTCTGAATTTGGGAAATGGAAACTACCATCAAACCGCTAGCCACATCCCGCAATTTCTCTGCTTCTGGGTAAACTTGAGATAGGGAATCAGTGTAGAAAATCTCCTCTTTTTGGTTTTCATAAATCCATTGTACTAACTCTTGTATCTCCTGTTTTTTGGGAGTGTTCCCCACCGTAAAATATTCGCCATCAAAGCATACTGCTGCTCCTTGAGCATTAACAATATTTAACAGATTTGGGTCGTGGTTAATTAAACCATCAATGAATTTCTGTTCTAATGACATATACTCCACTAATTTGGAGTTGCAAGATTGCAAATACAGGTTATATTCAATATCCTCGTGCTCTTCTTTACCTGCAATTTCTAAGGAGGCTATTTGTCCTAAAAATTCACAAGCATTCCGAATTTCATAGGGGATAAATTTCGGTGATTGATGATGACAAGCAATTAATCCCCAAAGTTTTCCATCTTTCATAATCGAAATTGACATGGAAGCAGTCACGCCCATATTCTGCATATACTCAATGTGTAAAGGCGAGACGCTCCTTAACACAGAATTACTTAAATCTAAAGGTTCCTCAGTTAAAGGATTATTCCTGGGCACAATTACCGCCGGTTCATAGTCTATATTTGGTATCAGTCTCAGCCAGTTTTGGCTATAGAGTTTTCTCGCTTGTGCGGGAATGTCGGAGACTGGGTAATGTAATCCTAAATAAGATGTCAGATATTCTGGCTTTTCTTCAGCAATAACTACACCATTCCAATCCTGATCAAATCGATAAACCATCACTCTGTGGAAACCGGTAATTTTCTTAATTTCTTTAACAAGAATCTGACTAAATTCTCCTATATTTGATGCGACTTTTAGCTTGGAGATTGCGCTTTTTATTAAGTGGTAAAATTTGAAAAAACTATTACATTTTTCCGATTTCCTCGGCTCTAGTTCTAAAACCAGTATGCCATGGGAACGGTGAATAATTCCATCAAAATCTACAATATGATTATCCACGCTTATGCTCATTTCTATGGGATTAACAATTAGTAACTCATCTTCATTTAAAGACTCTTTTATTAACTTAATTTGCTCGGCATCGAGTAATTGGCTGAGATCTTTATTGATTACTTCTTCTGGAGGTAAACTAAAGAATTTGAGGAGATTATCACTAACTTGGAGGATGGTTAAATCCGGTTCTTTGAGCGCAAAAATCACTCCATGAGGCTGAATAGAGCCAGGAATATGAATTGGCTCTTTGTTACAGTTGCTGACATCAATTGGGAATGGGATAGTAATATCGTTATTACTCACGTTTAATTCCTGATAGCGTCTCTGTGGCGCAGGTTCCATAGATTATAAGTAGTTTTGAGACTAGCTCTACTATTGTGATTTAGCAGTTCTGTGTCAAACACTCTTCATGCTTGGATTTACATAGTCCTTTATCCCAGCATAACCATAGGACGGACATAATTAATTGCATTTAGACTAACGACTGCTGACTGTCTTGAGTAGTAGTTGACAATTTATGTAAAATTGCTGTTTTTTCGCCTAAAACTGTATTTCCATCTGGGTAAATAAAATTTAAATAATGTTAACTATAGTTACATTTTAATATAAATTATCAATTTTTCCAACTTGTGTCTTTTCAGTCAATGATTCGTCCCTCCCTGTTCTATGACTACACCACGCAAGCTATAGCAGTAACCACAAGTGTTAGGACATTTCCCTGCTTGTTGTTCCCCAATCCCTGTTCCCTGTTCCCTGTTCCCTTAAAACCACAATTATGATGTCCTAACGTGTATGCGTAGTGCTATATCGGTTAGAGGTGGGGAGTGTCAAGGTTTAGCTGATTTGCTCAGGCTGGTATACCGGCGGCTCGATATGAATTAAAATTCTAGTGGGGCTGAAATGTCTTTCTAATCGCCGTTCTACTTCTTCACTAATTTTATGGGCGGTTTCTACATCTACTGCATCTATGATTAAATGTATTTCTATGAAGACTTGGCGACCTAAAATACCCCGGGAGGCGATGTCATGACAATTAATCACCCCAGGAACAGCAGTGGCGATCGCCTCAATGGTTTCCGGTGCGATGGCCATTTGATCTACCAACCAAGGTAAATTGGTTTTCAGCACTGACCAAGCACTCCCCAATACTAACAAAGCGACAGGAAAAGCTAACACCACATCCAACCATTGATAACCTCGCCAAACCCCTATCAAACCACCAATGACAGAAATTGTCACCCAAACATCACTCATGGTGTGTGTAGCATCAGCAATCAAAATTGCACTACCTAAACGCTGACCTACACGACGTTCGTAAAAAGCAACAAAAATATTGATACCTAGCACCACAAGCAATAACCACAACTCTACTGGGGATATCTCTACAGGTTCACTACCTTGGGTAATTCGCTCCACTATACCTTGCAGAATTTCAAAGCAGGCGATAAGCAACAGAACCGCAATTCCTAAAGCTCCCACAGATTCAAATTTCTGGTGTCCGTAAGGGTGTTCTCTATCTGGTTCCGGCGCAGAATATCTATTGGCAACTAACCCTAAAATATTACTGGCTGCATCTGTCGTACTATGTAGGGCATCAGCTAACAAGCTTAAAGAGCCTGTAGCATACCCCAAAAATCCCTTCAATCCTACCACCAACATATTCAGCAGTAAGGTGATAATTAACACCTTTTGTATTTCCGGGCGGTTGTCCTTAGTCATAAAACATATTTAAAATTTATTGCTATGAGTTGTAATATAAAACTTCCAACCAAGATTCAATGTGTAAAAATATTACACACTGTTGGCTATATCTCCCTATAATCGCTGTTATTCAACTGCTTTACTGAGATTTTTTTTAAATAAACTTTGGTCTTATCCTAGTAAAAATACGTTTTCCTCCCCTAAAATATATGACTTACTCCACGGAATCCATATATTTTATTATGGCTAAAGCTCCCCGATAGCGATCGCTATCGGGTACAAGTTTTGTCAATACCACCTATTCGGGTAAGATAGGTAATATTATATGGCTTACGCCACCCTACGCTATCACTCTTGAGAAATAGCTCATGTCTTACACTCCTCTAACCCTGAATCTGATTTCCGGTTCTGTTTCCTTCAGTTTTTCAGCCGAAAAAGCACGGGAATTAAAAGCCGCCATAGATGAACTAATGTTAAGCCTCAAAGCTGTCGCCGCTAAAACCAATAATCCCAGCGTCGGTAAAGTTACCCCTCAGCCTCCCTTAGAATATCGCTACACTGGTGAAGTATTTTTAGAGATTTTTTGTAATCCCAATATTTGGCCGAGTCCCTTTGCTGCTAAAGTTCTCCTGACTGTACGCGACTTGAATATTCGCTTAACTACAGAAGCTGAACTGACACAAATTCTTGAAGATGTTCACCAGTATTTAGAACAGGTAGGATGAACTATCAAAAAATTACCGCAGCAGTTTCATATGTTAAACTACTACGGTAATTAACTGTATATTAAGATACTAACTTTTCAATGAGTGGCGCATCTAAACCCAAAATTGCCTCCACCCCTTCTTAACTGGGAAAATTCTATAAATTCAGGTTCTAATGCTGGTTGCGTTAGTGCAAAAACTAAGATTCTGCATGAGGAAATACATATCAAAACCAGAGATTATCCGTTCCATTTCGCCATGAAATCCCTTGCTCTCAATTACAGACATCCATGACATACCTCACCGCCCTAAAAGTGCCGTGATTCCTTAATCTATAAACAGAGAATTCCAAATCTCAAGACTGATTAGTCATTGTCCCATTCTTCCCGGCCAATTAGGTCGCCAATGCGATCGCGTAATAAAAAGTCACATTTTTCTAACTCACACTCCACCCCTACCCACTCTCTAGCTGGTATATATTGACACAAGGTATATATAGGCTGTTGCCGACTAACAATTCCCTTTTGTACCAGTCGGCGTGCTTCGTCTTGGATCAAATCCAAAGAGTAGTAGGAGTAGTAATTAATAGAAGGCACCGTATTCACAGTCATGGTTTTTACTCACAAAGTTTACAAGTAGACATTGTTCCCATCAAACACTAGGAACAAACATGAACAGCATCAGACTTGTGGCTAGGATTTTGTAGTTTGCTATACGGAACTAATCTTATTTTGACGCTATACACCTTCAAATTATCTAAAGAAATGTTAAGAATGTCAATAAATTATGACTTTAAGACGAGAAGTACTGGGATTAATGCTTTCAGGGCAATTAAGGGCAATTAAATTAACTTGCTGGCAAGATAATGTCAATATTTTTTGGGGTTTTGCTTCTATGAATTATCAGTATATTTTATGAGAAGGTATTATAGCATATAATTCCTGGTAATTGACAAATAATTAGCCGAAAGCTCAATGATCATCAATAAATTGCAGTAATAATGTGAACTTTGCCAGAAAATATCCTCATAGTTAGATTAAAACAGACGTGATCACATCCCGTCTGTTAAATGTTTAGCCAATTCACTAGGGATTAATTGTTCTCAAGTGACATTGTTAGCGAGTTACTTCTTCTGAAGATTGATCATCTTCATCGCTAGTATTATCCGCTACTTGCGGATTGTCTGGCGATCGCTGATACTCCAGTTGGTTTAAAAGCGACAGCACCTTAGTACCCCGCTCTATAGAATCGTCCTCGATAAAAATCACTTCTGGTGTGCGACGCAGCCTAACTCGTGAACCAAGTTCGCTGCGGACAAAACCAGTTGCAGACCTTAAGCCCGCCATTGTTTCTGACTTAGCCGACTCCGTACCATAAATACTGACGTAGACCTTGGCGTGTTGGAGATCACCAGAAACATCTACATAAGTAACACTGACCATTCCTGTACCTACACGGTCATCTTTAATACCGTGGAGTAGCATTTGGCTAACTTCCCGTTTAATCAATTCAGCAACGCGGGAAACGCGGCGATTAGTAGCCATAAAGTTGTGCCTCCTCACAGAGGTTGTACGACATAATTATATATAAATTGCACAGGACAGAGTTAGAAGCACTCAATACCCCACACAAGAACACCCTGATGGTTTGAGCCTATACTGGATTCAAGCCTAGCATCGCCCGCAGAGTAAGACTCACAAACACTAGGCTACCCACAAAGAAACCCAAAAGAGCAATCAGGGTTACAGGGCGTTTTAACAACGGCATTAATGGCTCCACCGTGTTGAGAAACACCCCTAAGAGGATAGTAACAAAGTAGCGCGGGTAGCGAAAGACGTTATCCCAAAATCCGTCAAACATTTCAATATATACTGCCTTGTTATACAATTACACTTGCTTTCACATTTATCTTATTGTAATCTATGCAGCCAAAAAATTACTCAACTCAGATAAAATATGCTGCCTGCGCTATATTTCTTATGTTTGCTAGCTGAGTTGGAATCAATGGTAAGTCAAATATCTCCCAAAATTTTTCCGCGTCCATTTTTAAAGTGGGCTGGTGGTAAAGCTCGGTTAATCACACAATATAATCAATATTTTCCCCAGGAATATCAAACCTACTATGAGCCATTTTTAGGAGGTGGGGCGGTTTTTTTCTATCTCCATCCCCCCGGATCTATATTAAGTGATATTAATACAGAATTAATTACAACTTATCGCTGTGTCAAGGATAGTGTTGAAGAATTAATCTCTCTGTTACAAGCACATCATCAGCAGCATAGTCAAGACTATTACTATCATGTCAGAGCCTCACCGGGAGGGACTGACTTACAACAAGCTGCGCGTTTCATATATCTAAATAAAACTTGTTTCAATGGACTTTATCGAGTCAATTCTCAAGGTAAATTTAATGTCCCACTGGGAAAATATAAAAATCCTAATATTTGCCCGGAAGATATACTGCGAGGCGCATCAGCAGCCCTTAATACCGCGGAAATTAAACAAGCAGATTTTACAGATGTGTTAAATTATGCCACTAGTAGTAATGATTTTGTCTATTTTGACCCGCCATACTATCCTGTCAGTGCAACCAGTTATTTTACAGCTTATAGTCAATATTGCTTTGGTGAAACCCAACAAGTTAAACTCAGAGATATATTTGTAGAACTAGCCGGGCGGGGAGTAAAAGTTATGTTATCTAATTCAGATTGTGACTTTATTCGCCAACTTTATGCCGGCTTCCAGATTTATAGAATATCAGCCAGTAGGTCAATTAATTGCAATCCTAAAAAGCGAGGACAGATCACTGAGGTATTGGTAACTTCCTATTAAAGGTTATTATTAGACCAGGTAATAAAGGTGCTCAAGTTATAAACTGCTAATAAGTTTTGATTAGAAACAACTTGTGTTTCTAACCATGAGATGGCTTGTGGTTTCGCGCCTTTACCATCGATTAATACTATCGCTTGTGTGGGATAGCAGTTTTGAATATTCAAGTTGAGATAGGGAAGTTTTTCATCTACTGAACCACTACTTTGCTGCCATTTACATTCAATAATTAGTCCAGAAGCAATTGGACTGCTACCAATAATATAAAAATCTACATTTATATCGCTGCCATAAATTCCTGGTCCGATATAAACCTGTCTGGCATATCTTTTGGGTATATTATTCGCACTCAAGAGATATTCAAGGCGCTGTTTTCTGGGTAAAACAGCGCCAACTTGAAGATATCCATGTCCGTGCAAAGTACCTTCCACACAGTTTTCTAAGACATTACCAGATGTAACTGCCCTTCCGCCCTGACTCATGTTGATTTTGCTTGATTTGACAGATTTCCTGATTTTAGGATTTCCTACAAGCAACAGTAAATACTACGTTAATAAATTTTTAATTTTGCCACCTGAACAACAAATATAAAATAGTACTTTTGTACTAAAATAAATAGGCTTCGCAGCAGATGATCAAACTATCAAACCATTGGATAGTCAGCATTTGACTTTTGCCATAATTTCCCCATCTTTTTGAGTGAAGTAGTAAAGGTAATTTTTTATAGTTTTTGAGTTATTGATGGGGAATTAAGATCGGTTGATCTGCGATAAATTCACATTTAACTGGCTTGGATATGATTCTCGCCATTACGAATATCCCATGCCACTTCTAGCATTTGAGTCCAGCGCTTTTGCAGCTGCTTAGGTGTACATTTTATCGCTTTAGCGATCGCCTGATCACTGTGTCGAGTAGTTTTCAACTGCAAAATCTGTTTCTGCTCAGGAGATAACACACTCACAAAGATGTCCCATTGTCCAGAAGTTAAACCCAACTTTTGCTCTAGACCTGCACCCAACCATTGATGAACTAATTGCCATTGGTGGTTCTTGGCAAATTTTTCCACATGGTATTTAAAACGCTGTTGTAGATAGTCGCGCTGACGGCTAGTTAAACCCAGGATTTGGTCAATTTCTGGGGCACAGAGGTCTTGTAATTTCAGCTTCAGGTATTCCACACAGTCAGACTGACCTTGAGATTCCAGGTATTTTGCCAATTCCGCAATCACGCGATCGCGCTCCGACTCCTCCGACGGATCAAAATTAGTTTGAGCAACCATCTGGGATCTAATCTGTTGCACCGCCGAGTGACGCTGGTAAGATTCCGCCTCTTCACTCCTAGCAGATTCCACCGCCATTTCAATATCTACAGTAGTTTCTTGGGGCTGACGACGAGCAAAACCTTGAGCGCGAAGGATAATCAATTGCTGATTATTCCCACCAGGTAAATTAATTCGGCGTTTAGCATATTGCTCTGTAAAAGCCATGTATTCTGCCAATTGCAACTGAGTCCGGGGTTTATAATCTTCTGACAATTGGTTTTCTCTGCGGAAAGCTTTAATAGCTTCGATGTAAAACGCTTGTAAAAAATCTTCAATCAGAGTGTAACGAGCATTAAACCCCAACTCTGAACCAGCTGTCGCAACATGACGGTAAACCATAGCACCTAAAGTACTATGTAATTCCACCCTCCCCCGCCGGGAACCTAGTTGGTAGTAATGCAGGCACTTTTGCAAGCGATGCCTAGCTAAATTAAGTTGCCATGACTGGACTTCTCCAGATTCTTGGATACGGGAGCTTTTATGACATATTCGTTCAACTTCTGTAGCTATACGCTGTGATACTGCTTGTATACACTCAGATGCCGCTTTCACAGACAAAAGCATTTCTTGATACAAGAATTGTCTCAAGGTATTGTCATCGTCTCGGAGCAATTCTGCAGGCGAAACATTGCAGAAAACAGCAGATTTTGAAGTTGGTAGATTTACAAGGTTGGCTTTCATGACTTTTCGGTGAGTGTGGTATTGCACCATAACTACAACGCAGGTACAGCAAATAAGGCCAGCCTTGGCTGGAGAACTATTTAGCATTCTCAAAACCCACTGCAAGCACTGCTCAGATACAAGACTGTAGGCAATTGAAAAATTTACAGGGAAAATAGTGTGTTACTTCTTATAGATGTTCTCGCCTCAGTGAAGTACACGCAAGAGTTAATGAACCACAGATGTGAGACTAACTATGATAACGGCAAATACTATATATCAACCAGCAGGTTAGATATGACACATAGATACCTACCACGCATCAAATGTGGTTAAAAGACTTGCTATCTCTACATTTATTGCCATTGTGTTTTAACCACTGCCAGATAATGTAAGTATGTCACTCTCAAAACTTGAGTTTTTCTATGACATTTCTGGAGAAACTAAAAGATAAACCTGTGTAGTTTGTTTGTTATACCCAAGCTGCTGCTGCTTCCCAACCTAACCCCTGCCTTGTGATCATTGGTTCGTCTCCCGTTAAGTCCAAAATCGTAGACACTTCATAAGTTGATTCCTCACCCGTGTCTATAATTAAATCTACTAAATTATCCAAACGGTCAAACAGTTCCATCCGCGATAGTCTAGGTTGTAAATCTAGGTCTACTGGTTCATCATCTGGTGGTAAATGTGCCGAAGTGGAAATAATCGGATTTTCCAATGCTGCTAGCAATGCCAAGCATACCGGATGGTCTGGTACACGAATCCCAGTAGTTTTTCGTTTAGGACTTTGTACTAGTCGGGGTACTAACTTGGTAGCAGGTAGTAAAAACGTGTAAGTACCAGGTATCAAGCGCTTCATAATCCGATAGGCTGTATCACTGACAAACGCATAAGTTGCCACATTTGATAATGAAGGACACAAAAATGTCAGTGGTTTATCATTGGCTAGCTGTTTAATTTGCCGCACTCGTTCTACTGCCGACTTGGCATTTAAATCACAACCAATAGCATAAACTGTGTCTGTAGGGTAGAGCATCACTGCGCCACTAGAGAGCGCTGACTTTATTTCCTCTATACGTCGAGTTTGTGGATTATCAGGATGGACAGCGAAAATTTTTGCCATAGCCAATTTTGAATTAGAGGTGGAGAATTGTGTCAACGAGGAAAAATATCAAATTCAGCGTTACACATATTGTCACCGATATAGATGAGCGCCTGCCTCAAATAGGCCATAATTTACATCAGAATAATTGTGCAAAGTCTAAAAATAAAGTTGTTGAAGTTATCTATATGAGTAAAGTCGCTTATCTTCAATGTCCCACAGGAATTTCTGGTGATATGTGCCTAGGGGCTTTAGTTAGCTTGGGTGTTCCCGTGGAATATTTAAGTGAAACACTCAATAAATTGGGGATTGACCAGGATTATCAGCTCACAGCCGAACTTGTGCAACGCCATGGTCAACAGGCCACCAAGGTTCATGTAGATTTATTACATAAGCATCACCATCACGGCCGCCACCTCCCAGAAATTGAAAAAATCATCTGCAAAGCTAACTTGCCATCACGGGTAGAAGCTTGGAGTTTGGCAGTATTTCGACAGCTAGCAGTAGCTGAGGGTGCAGTGCATGGGATCGCGCCAGAAAAGGTACATTTCCATGAAGTGGGCGCTGTAGATGCAATTGTCGATATTGTCGGTACCTGCTTGGGCTTGGATTGGTTAGGGATTTCCACTAATCATCAAGGATTACCCTTAATATACTGTTCAGCCTTACCCACAGGTGGGGGAACAGTACACGCAGCCCACGGTGAAATGGCTGTACCAGTACCAGCAGTATTGAAATTGTGGGAAATGCGGGGTTGTCCAGTTTTTAGTAATGGCATTGATCAGGAACTCGTGACACCAACCGGCGCCGCCATCGTTACTACCCTAACTAGAGAGTTTGGTTCACCGCCACCAATGACCATTAAACAGGTAGGACTGGGAGCCGGAACGATTAATTTACCTATCCCTAATATATTACGTCTGTGGCTGGGGGATTCCGCCCATAATTTTGAACATACCAATACCGATTTAGAAACCATCATCGTACTTGAAACCCAAATTGATGACTTAAATCCCCAAGCCCTCGGCTATGTCTTTGAAGCCTTGTTTACCGTTGGTGCAGTGGATGTGTTCACCCAACCCATAGGAATGAAAAAGTCACGCCCGGGAATTTTACTCACTGTCATTTGCCATCCTGAGAATTTACTCCCTTGTGAAGCAGTTTTATTTCGCGAAACCACTACTTTAGGAATTCGCCGCAGCACCCAACAGCGCGCCATTTTACAACGGGAAATTCAATCAGTGGAGCTGGAATATGGCACAGTCCGGGTTAAAGTTGCATGGCACCGACCAAGACAAGATCAGCGTATTGCCAACGTCCAGCCAGAATATGAAGATTGTGCAGAATTAGCTCGAAAGCATAATATCCCCTGGCGCGAAGTTCAACGATTAGCATTACAAGCTTGGTATTTGCAGCATCATGAATCTGGAGTTAATTACACCTAGTTTTACCTGGTATTAATCTATCTCAATTTCTCTGATTCTCCTTTTCACTGCCTCCGCTGCATCCTCCCCTTGGCGTTGAACACTCTTTGCGGTGTCCTCCGCGCCGCGTTGGATATTTGTCGTCAGGTCTTCGGCAGTGCGTTCAGTGCTTTTCTCAATATTTTCTACTCCGCGCTGAGTCCCCTTAATCACACCTTTACCTAATTCCTCTGCAGAACTACCAATGTCCTCCCCCAGACGCCTGACCCGCTCATCTAAAGGTGTACCCTCCTGATAATTGCGAATATATTGCTCCGAGCTATCAATACCCTTTTTTTGAACGTTTTCCCGCGCTTTTCTCGCCAATTCTGCGGCTCTAGCATTTGCTTCTCTTTCCGCCCCTTTGGCTCTAGGATCGACATCACTAAAGTTATTCATTCCACCTTCTGGGGTGTTAAGTTTATAAATTTTTGTCGGGTCGTATCTTTCCACATTAGGCGGTTGACCACTGGGTTGCGGTGGCTGTTGAGCTATTCCCGGACGATTACAAGCCTGTGTCATTAACAGCAATGTTACTGCCACAAAGACTGTTAAAATCTTCACAGGACGAATATTTTTTAGCCCATTAATGAATTTATTCATAACCTTACTCTTGTGATGCTTTTAAGTTTCTACTTACCGACTGCTGGATTTTTTTGTAACTCAGGTCTAGAACTGGCTTCTTTTGCCTTTTCTTGTAAAAAACCAGAAGCTTCTTTAACTGAATCTTGTACTGTTTCCACCCGTTCTTGAATGCGAGTTCCTATATCCGGTTCTCTTTGAATCAAACCACCAGGCGCAGGTCTTTGGAAGTTTTTGTCAGTGATGATAGGCAATTCTTTTTGTTTTTCAACTCTACCTTGAGGTGTATCCGCACCGGGGTAAAGTATTTCGGAGTCTCTACTTATGGCTATCAAAAGTTGTAAATCTGATTGTGAACTAGCTCGTTCAATTTCTTTTTTCTCTTCTGAATTAATCGCTTTAGTATCTGTACTCATCCTATATTTAGTATATTTATCTGCACCACCTTTATCAGGATTATTAGCACCACCAGCCTGAACTGCAGGGTTTTGTGGTTTTGAGCCTTGAGGATTTGCTCCACTACAAGAAGTAGTTACTATCAACAATAGACCAGCTATAAAGATAATCACAAACTGGCGTAGTTTTAACTTTTCCCAGAAAGCTATCATATTGTCCATCAAATCCTCCTTTTACAGGAAAATAGGTTACCCATTTAATTTATTATTTGATAGGATCAGTAAATTCTGACATTTCTCGGTTAACAGATATCAATTTCATCGCTGTTTATCTGTGGTTCCTAAGCTTTCCATTTACTCACCGGATTACAAACATCTATGTTTCATAACCCCCCTCAAGATTAGAAATAAAACTATCAGTTAACCTCTAGCGTAGGTAACATTATACTTGCTACCAAAATCAGACTATGATCTAACTGTAGAGAGATTAATACCAGCAATTGATTATATTCGGGTGATTTAAGATATCTGGTTCTTCAGTACCTAATATGCTAAATTGTTTTGATAAAATCCGAAAAGGCTTACCGTATAAGGGAAGTAATGTTGGTTATTGAAGAAAATGCCTGAATATTCCTTCTTAATCTCTGTTCCCTGTTCCCTGTTCCGGTGTTCCCTCGAACCAGTTGTTAAATTAGCATAACAAGTACGGTAGAGCCAGATATCTTTATTTCTTGCAAATGACGAAGCAAATTTTACGCGGGCTAATTTTCGGTGTAACCATATTTTTTTTAGGGAAAGCCCTCAAGGATCATTGGTATGAGGTGATAACAATCCAAGTTGATGCAGTCGCATGGGCAATTCTGTGCATAGCCACAGGGGTAACTTTACTAGCACATATTTGGGGTGGTTGGATATGGACTTGGATTCTCCACGACTTAAATCAACCAGTCCCACCTGTGGAATTTATTCAGGTCTACCTCAAAACCAATATTGCTAAATATTTACCTGGTAATATCTGGCATCATTATGGCAGAATTATGGCAGCGAAAAATGCTCAGATTCCTGTGAGTGCTGCTACTTTAAGCGTATTGCTCGAACCCCTATTAATGGCGGCAGCAGCTTTAATTATGATTATTATCTTCGGTAATCAATTTGCTCCTCATCATATTACCGGTTCTGTGCAAATATTACAATTTTTTAGTTTGGCTGTAGTCCTGGTTGGTGTTCATCCCCGATTTGTAAATCCGGTGATTTGCTTCTGTCAGAAAATCAAGGTGAAAAGGTCTGCTACTGAGCCTACTATTCCTTTGCAAGTTAAACGTTATCCCCTTAGGGCTTTGTTGGGGGAATTGGGGTTTTTAGTCTTGCGTGGTTCTGGGTTTGTTTTAACTGTTTTTGCCCTGACTCCATTGCATTTGAGCCAATTACCTTTATTATTAGGTGCTTTTTGCTTTTCTTGGTTATTAGGTTTTGTGGTTCCCGGTGCCCCGTCCGGCTTGGGTGTGTTTGAACTGACAGCCATGGCTCTTTTGCAGCATCGGTTTCCTTCTGCTGTGATAATTAGTGCGATCGCTTTTTATCGTCTGGTTAGTATTATCGCCGAAACTGCTGGTGCTGCCCTAGCCTCCCTATATAAACCCATACCCTAAGATTGTGCCAAAAATCAAACCTGCCCATGTTTAACTAGGCAGGTGTACTTCTACGTTAACTTTTTAGTGGGGGTGGAGGGACTTGAACCCACACGACCTTTTACGGTCAACGGATTTTCATTCTCTCGCAGTTTTCACTACTGCCGGGTTTTGACAACCAGCGGCTTTGAGAATTGGACTCTCCCTTTACCCTCGGCTTTACGTTAGGGTAGCTCCCGTCGAGTCTCTGCACCTTCCGATTAGTTATGAGTTTTAACACTCAGCACTTGTTTCGGCTTGGCTCAGGATTGCCATATCTGTGAACAGATTTAGGTTTCCCTGAGTTTGACAGCTTACACTTGAAAGATTTCTCTATCAAGGCTCAGTTTTCTAAGTCCGTAGCGTCTACCATTCCGCCACACCCCCATATCTATATAAATTGGGTAGCCCTTTTTTTTAAGCCAGCCAATCTACCTAGTTTACATTAGCATCAAGTAGGTCATTTGTACAAGCAAATTGAGATTTTTTTTTTCCAGATTTGGTAGTTTATGGTGTTTCTTCCTAGTTTTCTGGGATTGAGTATCTACAATTGTGCTTAACTTCAACTGCTATATAAAACCTAGACAAAGCTAGACTTTACTTTCTACTTCAACGGGAGCATAGGAGCGGTTATCCCTAGTGTAGACTTGCACGCCTTAGCCAGACGCGATATTTCTCAAGTTAAGATTTACAAGAAAGACTACCGCTATCATTGCTTGGTTTTCGCGTTGGCAATAGTCTTAATTCAATACTTGATATCGTAGGATTATATATCAAGTGG
>NZ_JAQMTM010000121.1:0-27392 GCF_028331085.1 Anabaena sp. CS-542/02 | reverse complement strand
TACCTTTTTCTTCAATTGTGGCGTAAATTCCCATCATTAAACTTTCAATCAGTCGTTTTAAGCTGGGGTAATGACTACGTTCTCCACCGCGTTTGATGTTGGTTTGTAGGTCTTCGATGTAGTTGGTAAATTCTGTCATGGAGAATTACAAGAGTTTAGTTAAAGTCCGGGATCTGAGTAAAAAAAATAGGGACGGTCTTAACCATCCCCATTGCTGTCAAATTCAATTATAAGCTTTACAGTTGTGGTACATACTGAGCTTTTTCGGGTACTTCAGTGTACTCAGCGACGATTTGGCGGAATTCTTCGCCGTCAATGGTTTCTTTTTCGATGAGTAAATCTACTAGGCGATCGCAAGCTGTGCGGTGGTCGCGGATAATTTTCTTGGCGTTTTCGTAGCAATCTTCGGCGATTTTGCGCACTTGAGAGTCAATGCGAGCGGCGATAGATTCTGAATACTCAGAGCGGGTTGTCCAATCACGACCTAGGAATACTTCTCCCTGTTGGCTTTCCAAAGACAGAGGACCTAAGTCAGACATTCCGAACCGGGTCACCATTTGGCGAGCCATTCCGGATAACTGCTGTAAGTCTCCACCAGCGCCAGTTGTCACTTCCGCAGAGCCAAATACCACTTCTTCAGCAGCACGACCACCCAACGCACCGGTAATTCTGGCTTTGAGTTGAGAACGAGAAATTAAACCTTGTTCTTCATTGGGGGTAAACCAAGTTAAGCCCTGTGCTTGTCCGCGGGGGATAAGGGTAACCTTTTGTACGGGGTCATGTTCTTTTAACAATGTCCCTACTAAAGCGTGTCCTACCTCATGGTAAGCAATCAAGCGTTTGCTCTTGCTATCTACTAAAGGAGTACCCTCCATACCAGCCACTACCCGGTCTACTGCATCATCAATTTCACTGAGGGTGATGGCTTCTTTGCGTCTTCTGGCGGTGAGGATGGCGGCTTCGTTGAGTAAATTGGCTAAATCCGCACCTGTGAAACCAGGAGTGCGCCGAGCGATGACTTCTAAAGATACAGTAGGGTCAAGTTTCTTATTGCGGGAGTGGACTTGTAAGACTTCCAAACGCCCTTTAATATCCGGTGCGTCTACAGTAACTTGGCGGTCAAAGCGACCGGGGCGCAATAATGCTGAGTCTAGGACATCGGGACGGTTGGTAGCGGCAATAATAATAATACCGGTGTTACCTTCAAAGCCATCCATCTCCGTGAGTAATTGGTTTAAGGTTTGCTCTCTTTCGTCATTACCGCCACCAATACCAGCACCCCGTTGTCTTCCTACTGCGTCAATTTCATCAATAAAGATGATACAGGGAGCGTTGTCTTTAGCTTTTTTGAATAAATCGCGGACACGGGATGCACCCACACCCACAAACATTTCTACAAATTCTGAACCGGAAATACTGAAGAAAGGTACACCAGCTTCCCCGGCGATCGCCTTGGCGAGTAAGGTTTTACCAGTTCCGGGCGGACCAACTAACAACACCCCTTTAGGAATGCGTGCGCCCACAGCGGTAAACCGTTCTGGCTGTTTCAGGAAGGTAACGACTTCTTGCAGTTCTTCTTTAGCTTCTTCAATACCTGCTACGTCGTCAAATTTCACCCCTGTTTTGGCTTCCATTTGAAACCGAGCCTTAGATTTGGCAAAGTTCATCGCTTGACCAGGACCACCGGGCATATTGCTAGAGCGACGGAACAAAAAGAACAATCCTGTAATCAAGAGGATGGGAAAAACCAGATTCCCCAACAGTCCCCAGATAGCGCCATCATTGCGCATGGGGTGAGCATCAAAACTGATGTTTTTCTCTTTGAGCTTGGTAATTAACTCAGGAGAATTAATTGGCAGATCCACCCGCCACCGTTGCACACGATTTTCGATATCTTGATCGCTGGCTTCGACTATTGCTGTTCTGCCACCTTCATACAAATCGACGCTATTAACACGGTTAGCGTCTAGGTATTCCAGGAAGCGGCCATAGGTCATACGGGTATTAGCTGCATTTTTACCCATTTCAGCCTGATTGCCAGCAAAAGCGCCTTGCCAGAGAAAAAAGCCAATCACCAAAGCCGGCAATGTCCAGAGTACCGCGACTCGCCAGGAGAATTTCATTTTAATTTGCCTCTAGATGCCAATACAATTAACCTTCCGTAGAAACTGATGATGCCATCATCTGTGACTAGGTTAGGTATGCCATTTTGTTTAATTTGATCTTTGATCATAAATCGCTGTAGCCATAGGGGACTGACGGCGATATCAAAAAGTATCTTAATTAAAGTTAACTTAATTTTAATACAACTTTGCATCAAGCGTGAAAAACTAAGGCGACGAAAAGAAAATTAAAATGCCCATAACCCCTATATCCCTGTCATTGCAAGGATTTCAAGATTTCTGAAAAAATTGTTTCAAAGCCGGTGAGGCTTTGAAACAATAGTTGTGGATGTGCTTAAACAAAGAATTTCCCCCTCTCCCCAGTAGGTATTCACCTTGTCTTTACTTAACTTGGGTGATGTGTAATGTATAAGGGAAATACTTGTCTTTTTGGTATGAACCCACCCAAATTTGGTATATTCCGGGTAACCACTCCCCAACTATGCCGGGATTTTCGCGATCAAAGTCGTCATTACACCAAGTTCCGCCGGGTCCTTTGACAATCATGGTGGTGTCTTGAGGACTTTGTATTAATAATTTCAAATAGTCGAATCCAGTTTTTAACTCTAATGTATGTCCGGGGGTGAGGTGGAAAAATCCGGTACAGGCACCAGTGGCTGTTTGAGACCGCCCCGCAATTTGTCTTGCTGGTAGTGAACCCCCACTCATCCCCCGTACTTTCACAGGATCTGGAGAAAATTCTCGGTTGATAGTGATGTCCCCAAATATCGGTGGTGTTTCCTGGGCATTGGCTATGGCTTGAATTACAGATGTGGTGCCCAGTACAAATATGATCAAGAATAATCTTATCCCTTGGTTGATCACTATTTTCGACATTAAAGATTAGGTTTTGGTGGACACTAATTTTACACAGCAAGTTCCCAAAATGAGAGAAATTTACTGCTGGGGACTGGGAAAAGCAGGGAAAATTATCAAAAATTTCTCCCAGTCTTCTTGTCCCCTGTTCTGAAAGCGCCTAATTGGCGGCGGACATGGCTTGCTGTAAACGGGGTTTGTCTAAACTAATCTGATTGAGCAGTAACCAAGATTGAATTAGATCCGGTCCATGAACATCTCCAGTTAAAGCCGCTCTGAGCGATCGCATGACTAAACCTTTCTTAAGTTTTTGCTCTTTTACCACTTGTTTAATGATTTCTTGGGCGGTTGCTTCTGACAGATGGGGGTGATTTTCCAAAGCTGCGATAATTCCCTGAATAGCAACCTCTGAACCTTCTTTTTGCAGTTGTTCCCTAGCTTCTGAGGTAAATTCTACTGTTTGAGTGAAAAACGGTCTACTCATTTCCACCGCATCTGTCAGACGAGTTAAACTCTGGCTGATTAAAGTGACTAACTGCTCTAACCAGGGGCGTTCTCGTCCTCCCTCAAAGGTAAATTTAGCATCTTCCCAAAAGGGGATGATTAAATCTGTCAGTTGCTCCACGGGCATATGATGGAGGTACTGACTATTTAACCAATCCAACTTTGCCCAGTCAAATTTGGCTCCTGCTTTGTTCACCCGCTCAAAGCTAAAGTGTTGAGCAGCGGTTTCTAAGGTAAAGATTTCCTCCGTTGATTCCGGTGGCGACCACCCCAGTAAGGTCATGTAATTGACTAAAGCTTCAGAGGTGAAGCCCATTTTCTTAAAGTCAGAAATAGAAGTCACTCCATCCCGTTTGGAAAGTTTGCGCCCTTCCATATTTAAGATCAGGGGTGTATGAGCAAATTCGGGAATTTTACCTCCTAAAGCTTCATATAACAAAATTTGTTTGGCGGTGTTGGCTATGTGGTCTTCCCCGCGGATAACATGGCTAATTTGCATATCTATGTCATCAACTACAACCACAAAGTTGTACAGTGGTTGACCAATACCTGTTTCTGAAGCGCGGGCGATGACCATATCACCACCAAGGTCACTACCTCGCCATGTCATTGTTCCCCTAACTAGATCATTCCAGACAATTTCTCGCTCATCAGCAATTTTGAACCGAATCACACAGCTGCGCCCTTGGGCTTTAAAGGCTGCTTCTTGTTCTGGTGTCAGGTTGCGGTGACGGTTGTCGTAGCGGGGAGCTTGGTTTGTGGCTTTTTGGGCTTCTCGTAGTCCTTCTAGTTCTTCTGAGGTGGTGTAGCAACGATAAGCTAATCCTTGTTCTAGAAGTTTTTCCACCGCCTCTTTATACATATCCAGGCGTTGGGATTGGAAAAATGGCCCTTCATCCCAGTTTAACCCCAACCAGCGAAAACCTTCCAGAATGTTTTCAGTATATTCGGGACGCGATCGCTCTAGGTCTGTATCTTCAACTCTTAGAATAAACTTCCCACCATGGTGGCGAGCAAATAGCCAATTGAACACAGCGGTTCTGGCTGTACCAATATGTAAATTCCCCGTGGGACTCGGCGCAATACGGACTCTAACAGTCACAATGAATTCTCTCTTTCACAAAGCATCATCAATCTAGCTTATATCCAGACTGAAATCCTCAGTTTTAGGACTCAGCACCATAGACAAACATCCCCAAATACATATATTATGCTACCGGGGATTTATAAATTATTGCTCGTAACCAAAACGGGACTGACGGGGCTCGAACCCGCAACTTCCGCCGTGACAGGGCGGTGCTCTAACCAGTTGAACTACAGTCCCTTGATTTCCAACTTTCTTAGGTTACCTCTTATTCAGGGAATTGTCAAGTGCTTTTTGAAAAAAAATCAGATTTTTTCTCTGGCTGGTTTGGCGCGTCTAGTTAGCCAGAGTTGTTACCGCCTGATTAACCGGCGTAATAGTCTCATCAGCGGTGACTCAATCTTAACTTTAAAAGCCAGAAATTGGTTGCGCTGGAATGAATTAAAATTGTTATCACTGATCAAAATCAATGAACGATATCCATCAGCTAGATCCGGGCCAAAGGTTAAACCTTCGATATTATCTAAGACTACATCTAGAGTTGTTAAATCTAAGAGCAATTTTTTCTCTGCGGGTTTAATTTTCTGTGAGTCCACTGCTAAAAGGCTGTTAATATTCTGAATATCATCAGCACCTTCTAGGGAAACCTCAAACAGAGAAACAGCAAATAACAACCCAGTAAAAGAGCGTTCTATGCTCAGGAAATGTCCGCGGTTATCTAATGCTAGTAAATCCGGTAATCCACTACTAAACCTACCAGTAACATTGAGCATTTGTCCTACTGGTTCCGTTGTGTATAAAAATTCCTTTTCTGGTAGATTAGTCACGAGATTATACTGTAAAATCCGCGAAGAAGTACCAACATTAGGTTTAGTAGCTGGGCCATCTTGAATCAGAGCATTTTCTGTGGCGGTGAATAAATACTGATGGTTAGGTGTGATGGTGAGGCTTTCAAAGGCTAAGTTATTGCGGATACCTTGCTGACGGTTTTTGTCTGGTAAAAACTTATTTGGGATGGGTAATGTTGTCAGCAATTTACCCGAATTCAGGGAGAACTCTTGAATAAAGGGATTAATTAATTGTCTCCCATCCCCCTCGGAAGAAATAAATACAGTGTCCCGATTAGTTACAGCAATACCTTCTGTATCTGTTTCACCGGGAGGAAAGGGTTGATTATCTTGATTTAAAAGTGTAGTCACACCCAGGGGAACAACATCACCATTTTGCAGTTTACCTTTACTCAAGTCTATCTTGAGGGTATAAAATCGAGCGGGGGCTTTTTCTCCCCGGTCATCGGAGATAGCATAATAAACATCTTTGTTGGGGTCGTAAGTGATTCCAGATAACCCGCCAATTGCGTTGTTTTTTAGGGTGGAATTATGAGGTAAAATTGCTTCACCAATAAATTCTATCTGACTAATTTCGGCGGCGTATAATTGTGAATTATTCACCAGTGTGGTGACCAAGATGATTGTCAGGGTAATGGAAATGATTCCAACAACTGATAAAAGTTTTTTAATTAGCTGCATATTATTTTGATTATGGGGATTCTCACCCTCCCACTAGGTTTTGATAGAATATATAGGCAGTGGAATGTTGAACTTGTAATTAATTATGCCAGTTAACTCAAGAGGCTGAAGAGAGTATATCTACAAAAAGAAAATGTTTTTGGCAAAATACCTATTGATTTCAGGAGTGGGTTTATGGGAATTGATGAGATCCTCACGGCTCATCGTGAAGAAATATTGAGGATTGCTGCTGAGTATGGAGGATATAATGTACGTGTTTTTGGTTCTATAGCCAGAGGTGAAGCAAGAGTAGATAGTGATATAGATTTTCTGATGGAAATTGAACCACAACGAACTTTATTAGACCAAATTGCTTTGATGCAATCCTTGGAGGAGTTGCTCGGACGTAAGGTAGATATCACTGAACCAGACAATTTACACGAGGTGATCCGGGAAAGAGTTTTGGAGGAAGCAGTTTTTTTGTGAGGGATAGCCAATAGCTAGTTATTTACTAATAATAGATTACATATGCCTATAAATGCTAATATAGTGGTATGGCTTATGTACCACTACGAGAAAAGGAATGTATTGAGCGAATTGAATCTTATACATCTGAAGGACGGGAAGCTTTTATGCAAACACCCATGATTCAAGATGCTGTGATTCGCAATTTTGAAATTATTGGCGAAGCTACAAAAAGATTATCTGCTGAACTCAGAATATCTTATCTAAAGATACAATGGCAACAGATAGCAGGTTTTCGAGATGTACTAATTCACGATTACTTAAAGGTAAATTTAAATCTTATTTGGGGAGTTGTTGAGAAAAATTTGCCAGAACTGAAAGGGACTATTGAGGAAATTTTGCAGAATATGGGTGATTGAAGTGCAGCAGTTTAGCTCAATGGGTAAAATTAAGGAAGTGGGGGATGGGTATGATTTTGGAAAAAGGTAACTAGCCAATCCTTAACATTACGGGTAGCTCGACAATCATCCTCGTTATAACTTTGAATCACTTCCAGTAAAGTGCGATCGCCTGTTTCTAACCATTGGTCATACCAATAAATACACTTAGCACCACTAGCTTCTTTTTCCCGCCACTCAAAGCCCAACCAACGGGCGATCGCTTTAAGTGCATAGCTTTCTACGGGTAAAGCGACGGTTTTAATTAATTGTTCATAGACATCAACAAACCGATTCAAAACAGGATAGACTAGGGAGTTAGGAGTTTGGTAGAGTTTCCCTAGGCGTTTGACAGTATCAACTTCGTAGACGCAAAAATGATAAATTGGTGCTTGGGGATATTGCCAAACCAAATCTAAAAATTGCTGCCAAATTAATTCTTCTTCTTCTGGTTTTTCGGCGATAAAGGAATAGAATTTTTCCGTCTTGGCTTGCTGGTCAACCACCAAAATTCCCAACAAATAATCTAAATCCAAATCTGGCTGGGCTTCAATATCAAAATAAAGCTCTACAGGAGCGGTAAATAGAATATCTTCTTTTGGTAACCCATGGGGTAACATCAAAGGTTGTCTGTGGAGTACAGATTGGGCTTGTAATATAAGTTTGGCTGCAACTGCGCCATCAAAACCAGGAAGGTTTTCTAAACTCTCAGGGGTAGTATGAGCTAGAGATTCTAGGGTAGTGATAGATAAAGCCTGAAGTTGGTCGTAGCGCAGGGGTGTTACCCCTGGTAACAGAGAAAGGTGTTGCTGTGATTGAGCGACCTGATAACAGTCATTATACCAGTGGCAAAGATTGCACTTTTGGCGAGAAATAAATACTTCTGGTGGTGAGGGTAACTCTAAGTCCTGGAGAAACTCCAGTAAAATGCTTTGCATTTGTGGAATCCATTTATCTAAATCCACTGCATAATCTCTGTTTTTGGTCCGCAACAGTAGCCAAGCGTTTTCCGGTATGATCCCCTGTACCTTAGCCAATACTTGGGCGTGAAACGCAGCCACAACTTGATATTCTTGCTTAGGACGCTTACCCAATTCAATATTTACGGGTACATACATCCAATCCCCAAACCGAGACTGTCCCGACTGTTTTACCAGTAAATCAGGACGACTAACAAAAGTGTATTTTGTATATTCTGGGGATAGTGAAATATCTTCAGGAGTAGGAGCTACCAAATCATAGTACTCAGCTAAGAATACACCGCGATAAATGTACTCAACCCCACGCTGCATTAATTCTAAAGTCGCTGCTTGACCTGCTTCCCAGTCTCCTCGTGGATAATCTGGTTTGTAATAATCGCCCAACTCTGCCAAAATACTGGTACGATGGGCGGCCTTGTCTTGTTGTAACTTGAGTAGCAACTCATTAGCAGCATCCCGCTGGGGTCTATCGCCCTGAGCATCTAGGACAGGTCGGCGTTTGCAGCGTTGATATTGCAGTAATTGTTCAGCATTGATTAACATTCCTTTAAGTTAACAAGAATTTCAAAAATCTGGTCATGAGCCGGAGAGTAAACTGGTTTGTGAGCAAAATTGCTATTTATGACAAATATTTTGGCTAGAAAAACTCAATTACATCAACATCGCGCACAATTTCCCGCTTTGGGAAATAAGATTTATTTTAATTATGGTGGACAGGGGCCAATGCCTCAAGGGGCAATGGATGCCATTACTCAAGCTGAAGCTGATACCCAACAAGCCGGACCTTTTGGTAATCAAGCTTACGCCCTAGTTGCACAAGCAAAGCAAAATCTTAGGGAAGCTTTGGCTTGTGAGTTGCAAGCACCACCAGAAACTATTACCCTCACAGAAGATGTTACTGTTGGCTGTAATATTGCTATGTGGGGTATTGATTGGCGTGGGGGTGACCATATGCTACTCTCCGACTGTGAACACCCAGGAGTAATTGCTATCTCCCAGGAAATCGCCCGCAGGTTTGCTGTGGAAGTTACTACCTGTCCCCTCAAGGAAACTTTAAACACAGGCGACCCTGTAACGGTGGTTGCTCAACACTTACGCCCCAATACCCGCTTAGTAGTTCTTAGTCATGTTTTTTGGAATACAGGACAAGTTTTACCACTTGACAAAATTATAGAAGTATGCAGGGCGAATAATTCCTTGGTGTTGGTAGATGCTGCTCAGTCTGTTGGCTTATTAGCTTTAAATTTAACCACATTGGGGGCGGACTTTTACGCCTTCACCGGTCATAAATGGTTATGCGGTCCTGGGGGTGTGGGTGGTTTATATGTCCGTCCAGAAGTTAGAGACAATTTACAACCCACATTTATCGGCTTACGTGGCATTGTGGTAGATAGTCAGGGTCAAAGGGTAAGTTGGCAACCGGATGGCCGAAGATATGAAGTATCGACATCAGCAACATCATTATATGCTGGTTTGACAGGGTCGATCGCCATTCATCAGCAATGGGGAACCCCACAACAACGTTATGAGCAAATCTGTGATCATAGTGAATACCTGTGGAGAAGATTAACAGACCTAGATAATATCCGGTGTTTACGCACATCTCCACCCCAAACCGGGATAGTTTCCTTTCAACTATCTGAGGAAAAATCCCGCGGACATTTCCAGTTAGTACAATTCCTAGAGTCACAAAGAATATTAACTAGAACAATTGCTGATCCTGACTGTATCCGCGCCACTGTCCATTATTTGACCCTAGAAGCAGAAATTGACCAATTAATAGAGGCTTTACAAAGGTTTAGCTTTTAAGTAAGAGGAAGTGGGGAAAAGGTAGCATTGTATTTATGTTCCTCTTCCCCAATTTAAATTAGTAATTAGCAATTATCAATTATGCGGCCAATTTTATATGTAGCAATTACTAACCACGGTTTCGGTCATGCTACTCGCACGGCTTCAGTGGTATCAACAATTCAAAAATTATGTCCAGAAGTTTTATTGATTCTGGTCACCACCGCCCCCCGGTGGTTGCTAGATTCCTACATAGAGGGGGATTTTATTCATCGTCCCCGGGCTTTTGATTTGGGTGTAGTGCAGGGAGATAGTTTGACAATGGATAAACCGGCGACTTTAGCACAGTTGCGGGATATTCAACAGCGTCAAAATTCCCTAATTGCCTCAGAAGTCAATTTTATCCGCCAAAACCGGGTGAATTTAATTTTAGCAGATATTCCTTTTTTAGCTCCTTTATTTGCTAAAGCCGCAAATATTCCCTGTTGGATGATGAGTAATTTTGGTTGGGACTTGATTTACCGACGTTGGGGGGGTGAATTTATCACCATTGCCGATTGGATTAGTGAATGTTACTCTCAATGCGATCGCTTGTTTCGTTTGCCTTTTCACGAGCCGATGTCATCTTTTAGTAATATTACTGATGTGGGCTTAACTGGTGGTTACCCTCGTTACTCTGCCGAGGAAGTCCGCGCTACTTGGGGAATTACTGCGCCCAAATCAAAAACCATCTTACTCACCTTCGGCGGTTTGGGGTTAGAAAAAATACCTTACGAAAATTTACAAAATTTTCCAGATTGGCAATTTGTGATCTACGATCAATCTGCCCCGGACTTACCTAATGTCAGAAAGGTTAGCGGTTCCAAATACCGCCCAGTAGATTTTAGTCCTATTTGTGGGCGTGTGGTTTCTAAACCTGGTTATGGCACTTTTGCGGAAGCGACAAAATTTGATATACCTCTGGTGACCATTCCCCGGGATGACTTTGCTGAGGCTAATTTTCTGTTAGCAGGGATTGTGAATTATCATCAACATCAAATTATCACTTCCCAGGAATTTTTTAGCGGTAATTGGGATTTTTTGCGTCAAGAACCCCAGCAACCCCAGCAATCTCAAGGTTTAGCTAAAGATGGTAATGAAGCGATCGCCCAGGCTGTGATTGACTATTTTCACAGTTTGTAGTATGTAATAAAACCTAACTAGGAACAAATTTGACGGAGCGCCTCTACTAAAACTTGATTTTGTTGGTCTGTACCCACGGTAATGCGTAACTTATGATCCAGTCCTGGTTGTGGGAAGTAGCGTACTAAAATCTGTCGTTCTTTGAGCCGTTGATACAGGAATTGAGCATTTTCTTGGGGGGGTTGTACTAATAAAAAGTTAGTGTGGGAATCCCCAACCTGGAAACCTAATTGTTTTAAGTCCGTGGCTAGTTTAGTCCGCGATGCTTTCACCTTGGCTACACAAGCATTTTTATAAGCTTGATCTGTCATAGCTGCTGCTCCCAATGCGCAGGCGATCGCATCAATGTTATAACTATCCTTCACCTTAAACAACCCATCGAGTAACCGAGGATTTGCCACCCCGAAGCCCAGACGTAATCCTGCTAAGGAGTAACCCTTAGAAAGTGTGCGAATCACAATTACGTTATCATATTCCTTCACCAAAGCCAGTGCATTCTCCTGTGCAAAATCTACATATGCTTCATCAATGACTAAAACCCCAGATAATCGGCTTGCTAGCTTTCTCAGGTCTTCCATTGGGACAATACACCCCGATGGACTATTAGGGGATGCGATGAATGTCACATTTCCATCAGCGGTAATTAGTTCTTCCAGGGGGAATCTGTCATCTTCTCCATAGGGAATCTGAATAATTTCTGCCCCCTGTATTTGTACTAACGTCACATATAGTACATAAGTTGGTATAGGGTAAACTACCTTTCTCCCGGGTTCAGCGCAGGCTCTAACTACTAGGTTCAAAACCTCATCACTACCATTACCGACAATAATCCAATCATGGGGAACACCCAAAACCTTGCTTGCGGCTCGCCGGAACTCTCCCCCTAAAGGTTCTGGATAACGTCGTAACCATTCCCCGTTAATATTCTTCAGCAGGTCTAGCACCACCGGTGAAGGAGGATAAGGATTTTCGTTACTATTAAGTTTAATAATCTCTACCCCTGGTTGGGGTTGTTCGCTGGGGACATAGCTAGCCATTGTCCTGATATGATTGCGAAAATAGTTATTTATCATAGATTGGCTGAGTTAATTCGCTATAACCTTGACACAGAGAAGTCATTAGCTTAATAGTAGTGAGTTGGTGTGAGCATGAGCTAGTTTTTGTCTAGGCGAGAAACTCCCATAACCCTAACTCCTGACTCAGGGTAGTCTAGTAACCTGGACTTCATATTCTTTAGTGTGTACTTATGGGATTTTATCAGCCTGTCACATGCCGCCTATAGTATCTCAAAAAAATTATTGCTCGTACAAAAAAAACTAACAATTATGTCATCTAATGAACCTACCCCCAATGGGACTAATGAAGCTGAAACTCAACAACCCGCACCTGAAGCTGAAGAAGTAAGTATCGATACTGAAAATCAGGTAGAGATTGAAGAACCTGAAGCAATCTTTCAAGCTATTGGGGTAATTGTCGGGGATGTCAACATCAATGCTGATGGTAAAAACACTGTTACAATTAGTAATTTTGAATACCCACTTTTTTATATTCCCCAAAAACGCAAAGTATTTGACGCTCTGATTAAAGAAATAGAAACTACTGGGAACCGTACTTTTAGGTTGGTTGTTTATCCTAAAGTCATTCATTTTCCCCGTAGAGAGCAACCTCATAGCGTCACTTTTCAGCTAGTTGGCTTTGACAGAGGGCGAGAAAAACAGACAGTTTCAGCGGAGCTAGAAGACAACGAGTTTAAATTCTCAGGACTATGGCAATTTATCCCCGTCTGTCAAACCCCCTGTATTTCTGTTTTCCGCAATTTTACTCGCGAAAGACTTGAATATATTAAACAAGCGGAGGCGAGTAAAAAAGTCAAATTTATGAAGGCTAGCCATCTACCCTTATTCTGGAAAGACTCCCCGGTTAGACCTTTCCGATTTAATCCCAAAGCTGAAAAAGAAGACCAAGGACATGCGGTATTTGTCTCATTGAAAGCCAAATTTCTGCCCGGGCGTAATGTCTTCGGTTTTGTGGCGCTATTAGCGCCACCCCAAGAAACCGCACCTAGATTTCTCAAAGCATCCAAAAAGGATAAAGCCACGGCGCTGCAGGAATCTAGAAAAAATCAAACCACGGTACCGCCAGTATCCAAAAAGGTTGATACCAAGCCCAGCAGTAATCTACCAAAAACTATTATCAAAAAGAAGCCCCCGGAGGCTAAAAACGACAACGAGAAATAGGGTCAGCCCACAGGCGTGAGCCTGGGGCTAACCAGATGAACAATTTTCGCCCATTCCCTATGATTGAGAGGATGATTCATAGTATCTAATTGCAGCAGCACCAAGACATAATCCTAGTAATTGTACCCAGAAGGAGAAGTTAGCTGAGTTGACATCCGATGCAGTCATGTTTAAGCTGCCAATGCCATAAAATAGCTGTTTTATAAACCACCAAAATAGGTAAGAATAGGCAGGTAATTCTACTGGTATGTATAAGATTAACAGGGGCATGATAGTATCAATTTTACCTTGAGGGAACTTGCTGAGGTAGGCTCCTAAGATAGTGGCGATCGCCCCATTAGCGCCAATTAATGGTACTGTCAAACTCGGTTCTAAAATAATTTGTGCTATTCCCGTGAGTATCCCCCCACCTAGATACAAAGCCAGGACACCTTTATAACCGATGACACTGGACAAGGTTTTACCAAAAACCCATAAAAATATCAGATTTCCCACAATTTGACTAATACTACCATGGAGAAACATGGCTAAGAAGAGGGAAGGTAAACGCCAGAAAACAACCACCCAAGCAGCTGGATTTAAATAGATAGCATGGGTAATTGCACCACTAATCTGAGCGGGAATCAAACCCCAGCTATCAATAAAAGACGCTAATTCCCCGGTTATTCCTAGTTTTATTTGCCAGAGAAATATAGCAATATTAGTACCAATCAGCCAATAAATAACAATTGGTGGATGACGCAGCCGAATATGATCACTAATAGGAATCATCTATCTCATTTTTTGCCTCAAACCAACCCACCATATCAACTCTGTGGAATTATACAAGATAGCCGGAATTTGTCAATAATAAATGGCGGTTTTTCTCCTGGGAAATCTGTTGAATTAATTGATGTCGTTGTTGTTGGGATGTACTCTTACTACTAGAACGATTACAGGTATGGGCTTCATCCACAATTACCAAATCTGGACAGTGGGTAATAAAACTAGCCCGACGGCGTTCTGCTTTGGCATAATCGAGGCTGACAATAATGTGTCGATAGTAACTAAACACATGGGAACCATTAGGTATTGCCAGTTCTAATTTAGAAGGTGTACCAGAACGCACTACCACCGCATCAATATGGAAATTATCCCTTAATTTTCAGTGCCATTTGTCACACATGTGAGGAGGAAATAAAACCGGTATCCGTCTGACCTCTCCCCTATCTATAGCAGTAACCACAAGTGTTAGGACATTTCCCTGCTTGTTGTTCCCCAATCCTTCCCAATCCTTCCCAATCCTTCCCATTCCCTGTTCCCTTAAAACCACAATTATGATGTCCTAACGTGTATGCGTAGTGCTATAACAGTTCCCGCGCAATTAATCCCGCTTTTACAGAAAAACTTTCTTTTAATTGCTAGTTCATAAATATAGATCCCGGACTTCTTCAAGAAGTGCGGGATCTAAAACTCACGGCATAATCCCACGTCTAGTCATGGGAGTATTAACAGCAAGCAATGCCTTATTTAATTTACAAAAATATCCACAGGTAATGGACTTTTATCACCAAGCCATATGATCAACAAGTAATTAAAGCCCGTTACCAGAACCAGCCAAGGCAATTATCTAACGAACATTTACCTCTTGCAGTTCCTTCTCTGGGTGAAAATTGTCATTTTTAGCGGTCAAGGAATTCAACGCCACATTTACACCTTCATTGTGAAGTTGCTGCCGTTGAGTATATTCATCCAGTTTAGCCCGAGCTTGGGGGTAAACAGAACTACTTTTATGAATTTTCCGCAGAAACTGGATAGCACCATTAAGGTCGCCAACAGATGCTTTGATATTGGCACGATGTAAAAAATAAGCCGCTCTAATCTGCCGCTTTTGGTCGTACTCGGCTATTTTCTCTTGAACTAAGGTACCAGCAGTACTGTCGGGAGGAATTTGGCGCAGATATTCTATAGCCGCTGAAAATTCTCTATCTACAGCTTTTGCATAGGCTTTTGATAACAAATCGTGTGTTTGTATGGCAATGTTGGCTTGTGCTTGCTCCACCAGTTTCTCTACTTTAGATTGCCAATATGAAATATCTGGTAATTTCGCCCGCACACTTAAAACATCTGACCATCTCTCCTCATTCAGGGCTTGTTGGGCAATTTCGTATTGTTCAGCCGCCAATGGCCATTTGCCCTGCCATTCTTCTATATTAGCTTGAGCCTCGGGGTAAACATTGCTGTAAGCAGGAATTGATTCAGCCAACGCCAGCGCTTTTTGGAAATTGCCTGTTTGATATTCCTTTGTGGCTATATCTAATCTGTGTATTTCGGAATATGCAGGAGAATTATCCATTAAAGAACATGCTGCTAATCCCACTAATAAGGAATTGGCCGCCAAGCCTACTTTCATCCCTGAAAATACTGGGGAGGATGTAGTAAAAGTAGGTTGTGTGTGTGGATTGTGATTTTCAGCCCTGATGATTTGATGGAGTTGAAGGGGTATTTTAGGGGCGTTGAAGACTTGATTAAGGGTATATAAGACCTCAGCCGCAGACTGAAAGCGATCTTGGCAATCATAGCAAATCATTTTACTGAGAATACCAGCTAGCTGATCACTCACTGATATATCTTCAGTCCGCCAGATAATCTCACCAGTTCCAACATCTAGTTTTAATTGCAGTGGTTCTAGTCCTGTTAAGGCTTGAATGGCAATCATACCCAAAGCATAAATATCACTATTGGGCAGGGTTTGACCAATAAATTGCTCTGGCGATATGTACCCCAGTGCGTTTACAGGAAGGTCATAAATAGGTAGCTCCCCATATGCGCCTAAATCAACTGACTCGATTAAACCGAAGTCGATTAAAGCTAATTTGCCATCAAGAGTACGTCTAATCAAGTTTTCGGGCTTAATATGGCAATGGATCACACCTTGAGAGTGAACAAAATCTAAAATACCTAGGGTATCTTCTAACAATTCTATAACTTCGGTTTCCGTCCACAGACCTCCGCAGGAATGCTTGATGGGTAATTCCTGACTCAGGGAATGTCCCTCTACAAATTCCTGTACTAAGTAGAAATGCTCATTTTCTTCAAAATAGGCGACAAACTGGGGAATTTGACCATGGCTTCCTAGACGCTGCAAAGTTCCTGTTTCATTGAGAAAGCAAAATCTTAAACTGTCTAAGTAGCTGGGGGGAAATTTGTCCCCGTTAATCTGTTTAATCGTGTATTTGCTATTTCCCGGGTGGTCTCTATCTATGGCGATGTATGTTTCGCCAAATACTCCTGCACCCAGGCTTTGGATAACTTGGTAACGTGCTTGTAGTACTTTACCGATCATGTGATCATTCATGAGCTGGTTACTAAATAAGGCCTTATCATATGTTTCGCTAGATCAAGAGTTTTTCCGGAAGTCTGGGAAATAAACCATGCTAGCGTCCATTTTTGAAAGCCCAGTCACTTTACCCTTTGGTTTCTTCGTCCTGTGAAATCACCTGGGTGTTATTTGTTAAGGGTTTGACCACCCGCGCGATCGCTTCTTGCACAAAAGCTTTGATAAATTCATCCCTGCGGTTTAATTTAAATTGTTCCTTGACTACCTCAGTCATACCACCATCACCCCAATCTTGGTCATGGCGAAAATACTCAATAAAACTTTTACCCGCAATCCGTGTTAAATAAGCTACCGTTACCCCTTGAATTGCCCGACCAATGACAAAGGTGGCTACATGAAATTGTAAAGCTGTAGATATTAATTGAATTGCACCTTTGACTATACCTAAACTAGCGATGGTCTTGGCTATGGAAAGAGCTAACTCTTTACCCCGTTCCATGTTCAGTTCACAGCCGTAGACTCTGCCAATCTCCACCACCATTTGAGCATTGACAGCCGCAGTTGCCAGTAAATCTACTATTGGTAGAGGTGTAACTGATACTACACCAGCCCCAATCCACCCAAAGCGATCAACTATTTTGTCAGCTTGACGACGACGCTGGACATCAATCAAATTTCGCGCCTCTTCTCCCAGGCGTAGGGATTGCAGAAGAATATTATCCGCTACCAAATCCTCACCTTCAGCCCGTAAAATCGCCGCCATCCGCCGCAGCAACGGGATAATATCCGCTTCTGGCTCTAGGGTTTCGCCAGTTTCTAGTTCTGCGGTTTGAGGATTAGCCGCGATCGCAATCACATCATTGGCGGCAATAAATCCGTGTACCCGTTGACGTAACCGAGCCAGGATAGATTCTTGATCTTCATCTGTATATAAATCAGTTTTATTGAGAACCAACAGCGATCGCTTACCAATTTCCGCCAAACTGCGCAGGGGTTCATATTCAGAAAGTCGCAAATCATTATCTACCACAAATAACAGTAAATCTGCTGAAGTTGCTAGTTCTCGGGCTAATTGTTCCCGTTCGGTTCCCTCCACCCCGGCTTCTAAAATCCCCGGAGTATCGGTAATTAAAATCTTGCGTTGTAATCCCTTCAACCGCAAACAATAGGTTTCCCCCACCTGGGTAGTCCCCATGGGCGCATTTACCTGACCGACTATGCGCCCCATAATGGCATTAACTAAAGAAGTTTTACCAGCACTACCTGTACCAAAGACAACTACTTGAATTTCACCCCGCGCTAGATTAACTTCAATTTCTCGGGATTTACTTAATAAAGCTTGTCGGGCGACTTCATCTTGAATTTGGGCTACCTGTTGTTTAACAGCTTTTAATGTACTCGAAGCCGCATCAGATTTAGCAGCGGGAATTTCTGCAGCCGTAACTCGTCGGGCTGGGCGGTGCGATCGCCTTTCCCCGGATTGAAGTATCAATACATAATAAACAAAAGCCGCAACCAACCCCCCAATCAATAAAACCAACAACAACAGCAGCAAATTACCCAGCAGTGGCGAATAGGATAACTGCCAGTAAAGCCGAGACAGTGAGTCAATCAACCAGAGGCTTAATCCCAAAATGACGATTAAACCTACAATTAGGGTGACTATACGCGACAAAGGCATAGATGGCACAGTTAGTTAGTGGGTGTTCAGGCTGATGTTTTGAGTTTTTTTGGGGTTTCGGTATACAGACACACAGGGATGAACAACTAGGAGATTTATTGTCAGTCTCTGGGGAGGGATATGAGGTAGAAACTAATGCTCACTCCCCAATCCCCTCTCCAGTGTACTATCTGTCCACAGATCCCATGATCACGTCAACACTACCAAGAATAACCACAATATCTGCAACTTTCATCCCTCGTAGGAGTTCCGGGACAATTTGCAGGTTGTTGAAGTCAGCGGCGCGAATTTTCCACCGCCAAGGGAAGCCATGGTCATCACCGACAAGATAAATTCCCAGTTCACCTTTACCGCTTTCCACACGGGAATAGATTTCGCCTTTGGGCATTTTAAAAGTAGGTGCAACTTTTTTCCCAATATACTGATAATCAAAGCCATACCACTCGGATTTTTTCCCCTCTGCCATGCGCTTGGCTTCCAGGTTTTCGTAGGGACCCCCTGGTAGTCCTTGAATTGCTTGGCGAATAATCTTCACAGATTCGCGCATTTCCCGCATCCGCACCATGTAACGGGCTAAACAATCCCCGGCGGTTTCCCATTGCACATCCCAATCAAAATCGTCGTAGCACTCGTAATGGTCAACTTTCCTTAAGTCCCATTTAACCCCAGAGCCGCGTAACATGGGGCCAGATAATCCCCAGTTAATGGCTTGTTCTCGGGTGATGGTACCAATACCCTCAATCCGCCGGCGAAAGATGGGATTATTGGTAACCAAGCGCTCGTACTCGTCAACTTTGGGGAGAAAATAGTCACAGAAATCTAAGCATTTATCAACCCAACCATAGGGTAAATCAACTGCTACGCCACCCACACGGAAATAGTTGTGGTTTACCATCCGGTATCCCGTGGCGGCCTCCCACAAATCATAAATCATTTCCCGTTCTCGGAACTGATAGAAGAAGGGTGTTTGCGCCCCCACGTCAGCCAGAAACGGACCAAACCACAATAAGTGGTTAGCAATTCGGTTGAGTTCTAACATGATCACCCGAATGTAGCTGGCGCGTTTGGGTACGGTTATACCTGCTAATTGTTCCGGGGCGTTAACGGTTACTGCTTCGTTAAACATACCCGCGGCGTAGTCCCACCGACTGACGTAGGGAACGTACATGACAGTTGTCCGGTTCTCGGCAATTTTTTCCATTCCCCGATGTAAATAGCCGATCACCGGTTCACAATCAACCACATCCTCCCCGTCCAATGTCACAATTAACCGCAAAACCCCGTGCATTGAGGGGTGGTGTGGCCCCATATTCAGCACCATAGGCTCGGTGCGGGTTTCTAGTCTGGCCATAAGTTCGGTGTTCTCCCATTATGAAAATTTTCACTTCAACCCCATCATCCCCACCAGGCTCGATTGTTCGTTTCTGCCAAAATCAGTTTGTCAGGGAAATAGTTTTCAGAAGTCGCTCTAGCAGCGTCTACATCTATTACCCATACAGAGTATGTTGGAGATGGGTCCTAGTGAGGGGATTTTACTTGATGTTTCAATTTGTTTCACTTCTTCAACTATTATTATATGGAGCTTGAGATTCAGGGAATTGTAGGCGCTGAATTTCTTCATGTGCCAGTTTTAAGCCGAGAGGTCATTGATGGGTTGGCGGTACGCCCTGGGGGCCATTATTTGGATGCAACCGTGGGCGGTGGTGGCCACAGTCGCTTGATCTTAGAGGCCGCTGCTAATGTGCGGTTGACGGCTATTGACCAAGATGAGGATGCTCTGCTAGCAGCCCAAAAGCACTTGGCTGAGTTTGGTGACCGGGTGCAGTTTGTCCTGGGCAATTTCTCATCTTATCAATATACTCCCCACTCTTTTGATGGTATCCTGGCTGATTTGGGTGTGAGTTCTTACCATTTAGACCAGCCAGAACGGGGTTTTAGCTTTCGCCACACCGCTAATCTGGATATGCGCATGAACCAGGGTCAATGTTTAACCGCCGCTGATGTGATTAATCACTGGGATGAGCCGGAGTTGGCAGATATTTTCTTTAAGTTCGGTGAGGAACGTTTATCCCGCCGCATCGCCAGGCGCATTGTGGAAAGACGACCATTTCACACTACTACGGAATTGGCAGAGGCGATCGCCTCTGCTGTCCCCCGTCAATACCGTTATGGTCGCATTCACCCTGCTACCCGTGTTTTTCAAGCTTTGCGCATTGTGGTTAATGATGAGTTACAGTCTTTGGCAACTTTTTTACAGCAAGCCCCCCATTCTCTGGTTCCCGGTGGTCGAATTGCCATTATCAGCTTTCACAGTCTGGAAGACCGCCCCGTCAAGCATGATTTCCGCAATTCTCCTTTGTTAAAGGTCTTGACTAAAAAACCAATTACTGCTAACGAAAAAGAATTGGCTGAGAATCCGCGATCGCGTTCCGCTAAGTTGAGGATAGCTGAAAGGCTATGAATACTATTTAGAACTTTTTTGCAACTTTTCGTTACACTTTTTAAAATATCTGTTACAGTAATTAATAGAGAAAACAAAAACCTCTGTTAAGTCCTATTCCGGTGATTCAAGATGAAAACTACAACTACACCAGCTCCAGAAAACCGTAACGCGTGGAATTGGGGATTCACTACCCAAACCGAAAATTGGAACGGTCGTTTAGCAATGATTGGTTTTTCAGCTGCTGCTTTAATTGAAGTATTTACTGGTAAGGGCTTTCTCCACTTTTGGGGTATCCTCTAAAAACTAACTTTTGTCCCAAAAACATCAAGTATCAGAGTAATTTAACACTTGCCAAAAATTTTGGGTAAAAATATGAACGCAATCACACCTTTAGAAAATAGTGTATTGAATAGCACTAATTTGTTAACATCCCTCAGTGTAGATGACCAGTTAGCACTGCTGTGGTATGTATATACACAAATGGGTCGTTCTATTACCCCAGCCGCCCCGGGTGCGGCAAGGATGCAGTTTGCTGAGGGTGTGCTTAATCAAATCAAGCAGATGTCTCATGGTCAACAGTTAGAAGTGATGCGAGACTTGGCTGCTAAAAGAGATACACCAATTAGCCGTTCCTACGGAATTTGGAGCGTTAACACTAAATTAGCTTTCTGGTTTGAATTATCAGAGTTGATGGTTCAAGGCTTCGTGGCGCCCATACCACCAAACTATCAAGCTTCTGGTGATGTAGTACAGGCGCTAGAATCTATCAAGGAACTTGATTTTGGTCAACAAATCACAGTCCTGCGAAATGCTGTCGTCAACATGGGCGTAGACCCTTTCGCTGAGTAGAACATTTAAGTATTAAGATATATGACATACTTTTTGGGGAGTATGTCACTAAGAAAAAAAACCCACGATAATTATCCACATACTCACCGCCAAACCAAGAGTAGCTAAATGTTGCCAAAACATAGCTGCCATGGGTTGGCGGGCTATTTTTTGAGTTAATATGATCGTGAATAGAACTGAAAAAACCAGAGTTGTACCCTGCAAAAACTCAATTACAGCCGGATGAGCCACCAAAATCGGTAATTTCTCCCCCTCTAAGCCAAAAGTAGCAAAACTGACCGGTAAAATCCGTCCAGCTTCACCCAAACCCAGGCGCAAATAATGAGCTAAGTTACCCCCCAGTACCAATGGTAAGTAACCATAGGTAAGTTGCACAAATGGTCGAGGTTTGCGGCCAAATTTAGTTAACTGCATTAAAGCGTAAGCAGCAAAAACTACAGTAGTCGGGAACATCAAAGTTATGACAGAAAGTCCCAAGTGTTGCCAAAATATACTTAAATCGATTTGTAACCCTAACCAAGATTGTAACTCTGGTAAGCGGTGGAGATACACCCCACCCAAAAGCAAACATAATAACGCCACTTCATAGCTGCGGGGTGTGTGGGTTGTCCACAGTTCCACAGCAGGGAGACGCAAATTGAACTCTACAGAACGATGGGGACAAGCTTTGAGACAGGTCATACACAGTACACAGTCACGATTATCTAACAACTGTGCCGGGTGAGAATATAACGGACAGCCATTAGTTTCCATACCTTCCCCCTTTTGGAGACCGCCTTTGTAACATTGGTAAGTTGTACAACCAGCAGAACAGATACCCTGTTGCGCCCGTAGTTCCGTCATGGAGAGTTTAGCAAATAAACCATTCATACCACCAATGGGGCAGAGATAGCGACACCAAAACCGCCGTTCCCAAATGGCTGAGAAAATCATCGCCCCTGCGGTAATTAACAGTAGCAAACAAGCGGAAAGATAAGCTGTATTTTGTAAGTCCCAGATTTCCTCCCAGAGGAAAATCAGGGTAAACAGTGCAAACATCAACCATCCGCCCCATTTTTCCGCTTTTTGCCGTGGCCATGTTTTCAGTTGTCTGGGAAACAACCAGAGAGAAATTTTTTGCGTAATTTCCCCATAGATCATAAAAGGACAGACAGAACACCAGATCCGACCTAAAAAGGGGAAGAGAAATAGGAAGAAAGGCCACCACCAAGCCCAAAAGAAATTTAAAACCAAATTGCGATCGCGTGTTTGCGGTCCAAGGAATAAAATAGCAATCATCACAGGAAACGCCGCCACGGTCAACCCATAATTAATCCGATTTGGCCACCAAGGACTGCGGAGAAATTTCCGCAACCCCGGATAAGCATTCAAAAGATTGAGACGTAATTGCTTTTTCTGGGTTTGAGCAGACCAAAATAGTTCTTCTGTCAACTCTGTTCCATCACCCAGCTGGACAATAGCCCGTTCTACAATATTTTGTAGTTCTTTGAGATTACCGGGGAAATCGTATGACTGTAAACGACGTAGAGCTTCTGGGGTAATTTGGGGTTTAGTCAGACCTCTAGCGCGAACATAAAGACTGGTGTAATATTCTACTTGTTTTTGAATATCTGTTTTTCGTACCCTTAGGGGTGGTACTTTAATCGTCAGACCAACCCACCGTTGAATATCCGGCTGAGTTTTTTCAGCAATAATCATCACCCGGGCTTTGCAGTCTTGAGGTTGAGGATGTGGTTCTCCCCCAGAAGCGACGGGAGTATATTTCCCTGTTTCCAGCAACTTGACTATAGAGGGTAATAATTCCGGTGGTAATTCTTGGATGTTGTTCAAAACTAGAGTACCTTCCCCTAGCCATTGTATTAGTCCGGGTTTCCCACCTGCACGACCCCACAAATCCACCCCACTGGGGGTAATCATTCCACAGTTGAGCTTAATAAGCGGTTCTCGCCGTTGGGGTGAACCGTAGTGAATGAGGGCGGCTATATTATCTTTGTCTAAACCTGGTTCGCCGAAAATCTGTACAGATTGGTTAGTGGTAGCGGCGACTCTAATTTGGTCTCGTAGACGTACAGCATAGCGACTAGTACCGACAATTCCCCTTTGGGCTTTGGTCACCAGATATGGACGCAAAGCCAGATTACGTTCTTGTACATGCAAAAGTGCAGATTTGACCTCAGCCAGTTGTTGAGCTAGTAACCGGGAAAAAGCCTGGGTGATTTCTGGGTATTGGGCGACTAATGAGCGAAATTTAATTGCAGATATTACCCACAAATGACATTCAGTCACGGTGGTAATTGTGTTAGGGGTTAACTCATTGAGGAGCAATTCCCGCAGGAGAATGATGGCGCTATTTTGAGTTAGGGAAATGTCTGAGTAATTTTGATTCCCAGTCTGAGCTTGCAGTTGACCCTGTTGTAGAATATAAAGGGCTTGTGGGTAAGTTCCTTCACTAACTAAAGTATTTCCCGCGGGTAAAACTTTTTCCTCCACTGCTTGGGCGATCGCATCTAGCACCCCGGGGGTGAGAATTCCTAAAGTTGTGCGTTCTTGTAGCCATATAACTATTTCTGGAGATGTCACCATATTCGGTTCTCCTCAAATGCACAGAAGGCTGATGTTAATATCATACAATACAAATGCTTAACTCAATCATCAAAAAACCAGGTAAACTTAGTGCTATTGCCCTGGGTAGTAATATTGGCGATTCCTATAAAATTTTAACAGCAGCTATAGAGACATTAGCCAACACACCGGGGATGAAGCTAGAAGCTCAATCTAGCTGGTATCGTACTAAACCCGTCGGACCACCCCAACCAGATTATTTAAATGGTTGTGCCATTTTCCGGGTGCAAATGTCACCACACTTATTATTAGAGACCTTATTGGCTACAGAAGCAAAATTTGGGCGGGTGCGTCAAGAGCGCTGGGGTGCGCGATCGCTGGATTTAGATTTGTTATTATATGATGACTTAATCATAGACACCCCCCAACTGCAGATTCCCCATCCCCGCATGGGATCTCGAGCTTTCGTATTAATACCACTGGCTGAAATTGCGCCCCATTGGGTAGAGCCGACTTCTGGAAGTAAGATTCAAAACCTAGTAAAAGAGGTAGACTGTGCCGATGTAGTTTTATTCTCCACCCAATAACTTAAAAAAATATACGGTTTTTGTTCACAGCAGTTAGTATATGTATCCAGATATAAAATAAATTTACTATGCCACTAGGTAGAGAATTACCACAGCTGCTAAAACAGTGCTTATTTTATAAAGGTCGCAAGTTTGACTTTGAAGTCAATCGTCTGCGTTTACCCAATAAAGCCGAAGGGGAATGGGAATGCATTCGTCACCCCGGCGGAGCCTTAGCTGTACCCATAACAAAAACAGGTAAACTAGTACTGGTGCGCCAGTACCGCTTTGCCATTCAGAGAAGAATATTAGAATTTCCCGCCGGTACGGTAGAAATCAACGAAGATCCCCTGAAGACAGTACAACGGGAAATTGAGGAAGAAACAGGTTATACCGCGCATAAATGGGATACACTGGGTGAATTTTTCCTCGCCCCCGGCTATTCTGACGAAATCATCTATGCTTTTCTGGCGCGAGATTTAGAAAAGCTGGAAAACCCACCCAAAAAAGATGAAGATGAGGATATCGAAACTGTACTATTAACACCCGAAGAACTGGAGAAAGCTATTCTCCGGGGAGACGCCATAGATGCTAAAACCATTTCTAGTTTTATGCTAGCGCGCCCCTTTTTGCTTTAACACCTAGCTTCACACCTCCCCCTCTCCTGGGTCAGGAGAGGGTATAGGGTCAGATTCTGGCTTTTCCTCAGAAACTTTCTCGCGATTAATCCAAATACCTCTCAACCCAGCAGCTTTAGCACCTTGATAGTCCTCCACAACACTATCACCAATGTGCCAAGCGGCTTGAGGTGGACAATGATGTTTTGCTAAAGCCAAGGCAAAAATCTGCGGGTCTGGTTTAGCAACACCCGCTTGGGTAGAAATGGTAATAGATCTAAAATAATTACTCAGTTCTAAACCTTGCAAGACCGAGAAAAGTCGGGAATCAAAATTAGAGACTACACCTAATTGAATACCCTGTTCTCGCCAGTGGTTCAAAGATGAGAGGACATCAGGATAAACGAACCAAGGTTCCCCAGTCCCAAAGTGAATATAGAGTTCACTAAAAAAATCGGAAAAGTCAGAAAATTCTGACATAACCCCGGCGCTTTCAAAAGTATTGTAGACAATTTTCTGCCACCAATCAAACTCACGCTGGGAAAGATCATCTAAGTGTGCATCAGGAAATATGGGTGGAGGGGAAGCTGCAAAGCTTTGTTTAAAGGCTGTATCCAATATTTCCGCAGAAACTTCAACATCAAATTCCTGGGCTATTTGACTATAAATTTGGCCTACACTGCCTTTAACGCCGAACAGCGTACCCACAGCATCTAAAAAAATAACTTTCGGTCGTTCCATCAAACCTAGTAAATTAATTATAAATATGAGATTTGAGTTGTTGGTGAAGACACCAAATACTACTAGGATAGTTTATCTATAATGGGACGAACTAGCCAATTAAAACCAACCTTGAGTTGATGATCTAAACTAGGCATCCGATAGAGATAAGCCAGACGACGAGCAACATATGCCAAAAGCCCATCTAATTTCACACCTAAACCGGTGAGGGTAGCATTATCTTTACCCAAAGCCATCATTTCCCCTAATGGCTGGTAACGGAAACTAAGTAAAGGGCGATTAGTCAGAGAAGCCCAGATATTCCAAGCAGTATAATCAGCTTGTTGAAAAGCAACTTGGGCTGTAGCGGGGACTTGTTGACCCTCAGCATCACGACAGTCTGCTAAATCCCCCAAAGCAAAGATTTCTGGATGTTCTAAGACTTGTAAGGTGGGTGTAGTTGTGATTTGACAGCGTTGATTTTGCTTTAAATCCAGGGTGCGGACTACAGGTGCTACCGTGGTTCCCACAGTCCAAATCACTAAATCTACAGGAATTGTATCTATTTGAGTTTTATATTCTAGGGAAATGGTATCTTCACCAATTGATTCTACCTTGGTTTCTAAGTCTAGAAATACCTGCTTGGCTTCTAAGGCTTTGGTAGCAGCTTCGCGGTTAAATTCTGGAGAAGTGCGTAAAATTTGATCACCGATTTCAATCAGGCGCAAACGTCCCCTTTCCCCTAATCTATCTGCGAGTTTACAGGCTAATTCTACACCACTGTAACCAGCGCCAACAATGGCGACGCGAATTTTATCCGCGTCGGATTCTTCTAAGACTCGCAGACGTTCTTCTAACCGGTAAGCGTCCGTAAGGTTGCGGAATGGATAAGCGTAAGATGTGGCACCGGGAACCATATCTAAGGGTGTTTCTCCACCCAAAGCTAATACTAACCTGTCATAGGGAATTTCTGGGCCATCCTGTAACTGTACCCGTTTTTGCTCGGTGTCAATTCCCGATACCACACCTTGGTAAAAACGTACCCCTGTACCTTGTAATAACTCCTCAAAGGGGGGCGCAATTTCCCAGGTCTGCATTTCCCCTGTGAGTAATTCGTACAGTAATGGTAAAAATATAAAGCGATCGCCCTGGTCAACTAGGACAATTTCCGGTTTTTCCCCCTTTTCCCAGGGTAACTGACTTAAGCGCAGGGCGGTATAGAGACCACCAAAGCCTCCACCCAATATACATATTTTAGAAGTTGGTTGAGTCATGGCTCCTATAGGTTCATCAATACTAACTTCAGTGTAATCAATAAATGTTCAATAAACAAAAAAAGCCTGGTTGCGCTCATTACCAGGCTTTTAAGTTGAAATTGATTGCAGGAGGAGGTAGAAGACGGAAATTACCAACCAGGGATTATTGCAGATTTACCTTGACAACTTTTTTCTTTTCTTCTTCAGCTTTGGGTA